>JBOFGC010000039.1:0-11046 GCA_051648945.1 Bacilli bacterium | reverse complement strand
TTGTGTTCGAGCTCTTTTAATTCTTCTGGCGAAAGACTTTTCATACTTAAATCCATTTGAGTGCTCCTTTCTTCCACGCGTAAGCCAATCCGATGAGTAACATCACCACGAAGATTAGCATCTCAATTAATGCAAAAATTCCTAACTTTTCATAAGCAACTGCCCATGGATAGAGAAAAACTGTTTCAACATCAAAGATTACAAACAAAATTGCGAATACGTAGTATCGGATATTAAAGCGAACGTTCGCATCATGAAACGGTTCTATACCACTTTCATAGGTTAATGCTTTTTGAGCATTTGGCTTATTAGGACGTAATAGGCGACCAATCACCGCAATTGCTACCAATGGAAGCAATATTCCGATAAGTATAAACGCAATTACAAACAAATAACTGTTGCCATAAACATTTGTTAACACGTCCATAAAAACCCTCCTTATCTGTTACATTTTCGTCAAATTCTACGCAGCGTCATTTCACCACGCACAATTTGTTCACATTTTTAGCACTATCATTATACCACTACTTTTCTAGGAAAGTGAAATCATAAGAAATAACGTTTACATTTTATTTTTGTAAGCGTTATATTGTTTGTGATGTTTTTCACTTTCTCTGCGTTGTTTATTGTATTATTCTATTAAAATATGCATATTTACGGACAAGTATGAGTGATTTTTGAATGTTTATGTGATTGGTATTTTGGAATAGTTAATATGGGGTAGAGTGGGCGGATATCAGTGATTTTGTTGTCTGGGAGCCATTCGTTTTTTTGGGGGTGGAGTGGATAGGTTCTTTCGGTGTCTGATTACTTTCTTTCGGTATCTATGTCGACTTTTTCGGTGTCTAGGTGCGATTTTCTGGTGTCTGACTTCTCTCTTTCGGTGTCTAGTTCGAATTTTCCGGTGTCTGACTTCTCTCTTTCGGTGTCTAGTTCGAATTTTCCGGTGTCTGACTACCCTCTTTCGGTGTCTAGTTCGACCTTTCCGGTGTCTGATTACTCTCTTTCGGTGTCTAGTTCGACCTTTCCGGTGTCTGACTTCTCTCTTTCGGTGTCTAGGTCGAATTTTCCGGTGTCTGACTGGTGTATCCTATCGCTCTTCCGTCTCTCATCTCTCTACTCTAAACCCTTCACTCAACTACTACCCAATCTCAACCAAAACAAAAAACCAAGCTACCCCAAAAAGGGAACTTGGTTTTTCACATAAGCAAATTAGATTTTGAAATTAACGGCATTGATGCGGTTAATTGCGCGTTTAAGTGAAAGCTCGGCGCGCTTCGAGTCTAGTATTGCTGTTTTATTGCGTAGACGGTCTTCGGCACGTGATTTGGCAGCAGTTGCTCGCGTTACATCAATATTTGATGCAACTTCAGCAGATTGTGCAAGAATCGTAACGTGGTCGGGACGAATTTCTAAAAAGCCGCCAGATACCGCAACGATGTCTGTGCTGTTGCTTTTTTTGAGTCGAACTGTGTTAATGTCAAGTGGTGCAACCATTGAAATGTGACCTGGGAGTATACCGAGCTCTCCTTCAGTTGAGCGTGTGCTCACCATTTCAACTTCACCTTCATACACCGGTCCGCCTGGAGTAACGATGCTTACTCGAACTGTTTTCATACGTTAGCCTCCTACTATTTGCGACCATTAAGCATTTAATTGCTTCGCTTTTTCAATAACGTCTTCAATTTTACCTACAAGACGGAAAGCTTCTTCTGGTAGGTCATCATATTTGCCTTCAAGAATTTCTTTGAAGCCACGAACTGTGTCTTGAACAGGAACGTAAGAACCTTGTTGACCTGTGAACTGCTCAGCAACGTGGAAGTTTTGTGATAGGAAGAATTGAATACGACGCGCGCGGTGAACCGTTTGCTTGTCGTCATCTGTTAATTCATCCATACCTAAAATTGCGATAATGTCTTGAAGCTCTTTGTAACGTTGTAATGTTTTTTGAACATTACGAGCAATGTTGTAGTGCTCTTCGCCAACGATCTCAGGCGTTAATGCGCGAGAAGTTGATGCAAGAGGATCTACTGCTGGGTAGATACCCATTTCAGAAAGACGGCGCTCTAAGTTTGTTGTTGCATCTAAGTGAGCGAACGTCGTTGCTGGTGCTGGATCTGTATAGTCATCGGCTGGTACATAAATCGCTTGGATAGATGTAACAGAACCTTTGTTTGTTGAAGTAATACGTTCTTGTAATTGACCCATTTCTGTAGCAAGTGTTGGTTGGTAACCTACTGCTGAAGGCATACGACCGAGAAGGGCCGATACTTCAGAACCTGCTTGTGTGAAACGGAAGATGTTGTCGATGAAGAAAAGAACGTCTTGTCCTTGTTCATCACGGAAATATTCTGCCATTGTTAATCCTGTTAATGCTACACGAAGACGTGCGCCTGGTGGCTCGTTCATTTGTCCGAATACCATGGCAGTCTTTTTGATAACACCAGAATCAGTCATTTCATGGTAAAGGTCATTACCTTCACGCGTACGCTCACCAACACCTGCGAATACTGAGATACCGCCGTGTTCTTGTGCGATGTTATTGATTAATTCCTGGATTAAAACGGTTTTACCTACACCGGCACCACCGAAGAGACCGATTTTACCACCTTTAATATAAGGCGCAAGTAAGTCTACTACTTTGATACCTGTTTCAAGAATTTCAACACGAGTTGAAAGTTCTTCAAACGTTGGTGCTTGGCGGTGAATTGGATCATGACGTTGATCAGTGCTGATTTCGTCTTTAAGGTCAATTGTTTCACCTAATACGTTGAATACACGACCAAGTGTTACATCGCCTACAGGAACTGAGATTGGGCGACCAAGGTCTGCTACTTCCATGCCACGAACAAGTCCGTCCGTTGAATCCATGGCGATGGCGCGTACTGCGTCGTCTCCTAAATGAAGAGCAACCTCAAGTGTAAGTTTAATAGCTACGCTGTTTGCATCGGCTGGCTTATAGTCGATTTCAAGCGCGTTGAAAATTTCAGGTAAATGGCCGTTTTCGAACTTAACGTCTACGACCGGACCCATGATTTGCGTAATACGTCCTTTATTCATCGGTTTCCCTCCTTGTATAACTATTCTAACGCAGCGGCTCCGCCTACGATTTCGGTAATTTCTTGCGTGATCGCTGCTTGGCGTGCACGGTTGAATTTAATCGTTAGTGACGAAATCAACTCTTTTGCGTTGTCGGTAGCGTTTTTCATTGCTGTCATACGAGCTGCATGTTCACTTGCTTTACTATCTAGAAGCGAGCCGTACACTAAACTTTCAGCGTACTGTGGTAAAAGGCTGCTTAGCACTGCTGCTTCATTTGGTTCAAACAAATATGTTGTACCTTTCGTTGAAGTTTCTTCTTCGAACGAGTTCAGTGGCAACAATTGGTTCACTTGAACTTCTTGAGAAATTTTCGATACGAAATGATTGCCTACTACGTGCAACTCATCGTATGCACCATCAACATACATTTGTACCGCGCTGTTTGCGATGGCACGAATGTCTTCAAAGTGTGGTTCGTCACCGATACCTACTACTTCCTGGACAATCGGAGCTTTCATTTTCTTAAAGAAATCACGACCAACTCGACCGATTACGATGAGTGCATAGTCGTTTGTATTTGCATGCTTTTGACGAATAATATTCATCATATTACGAATTACGTTTGCGTTAAACGCACCTGCTAATCCACGGTCTGAAGTGATTACGATATAACCTGTACGTTTTACTGGACGGGCAATCATCATCGGATGTGTTACTTCTTCAACACCTTGCGCAAGACTCGTTACTACTTCACGCATTTTGTTCATATATGGTTTGTAGTTACGCGATTGTTGTTCTGCGCGATTTAGCTTTGATGCAGATACCATCTCCATCGCTTTCGTAATCTGACTCGTCTTTTTCGTCGCTGTTATCTTCGTTTTTATGTCGCGTAAAGATGCCATTTAAGGGCTCACCACCTTTTCTTCTCGACTACATTTTAAAAAATGATTGCGAGTGAATTATTCAGAAACTACGAATCCTTGTTTAAATGATTCAATCGCCGCATTGAATGCTGCTTCATCAGGAAGTTTGCCTGTTGAACGAATTGTATCAAGTAAATCTTTGTTGTTTGTTTCTAAATACGTGTAGTATTCTCCCTCGAAACGACGAATGTCTGCAACTGGAATGCTATCTAAGAAACCGCGTGTTAATGCGTAAAGAATTGCAACTTGGAACTCAACGCGTAATGGTTTATGTAAGTCTTGTTTTAACACTTCAACTGTACGTGCACCACGGTTTAATTTTGCTTGTGTCGCTTTGTCTAAGTCAGAACCGAACGCTGCGAAAGCTTCGAGTTCACGGTAAGACGCTAAGTCTAGACGCAATGTACCAGCAACTTTTTTCATTGCATTGATTTGCGCTGAACCACCTACACGCGATACTGAAAGACCTGCGTTTACTGCTGGGCGAACACCTGAGAAGAATAAATCAGATTGTAAGAAAATCTGACCATCTGTAATCGAAATTACGTTCGTCGGAATGTACGCTGAAACGTCGCCTGCTTGTGTTTCGATAAATGGAAGTGCTGTTAAAGAACCGCCACCTAATGAATCATTTAATTTTGCCGCACGCTCAAGTAGACGTGAGTGCAAGTAGAATACATCCCCTGGATATGCTTCGCGACCTGGAGGACGACGTAATAATAATGAAAGCTCACGGTAAGCAGACGCTTGTTTCGTTAAATCATCATAGATCACTAACACGTGTTTGCCGTTGAACATGAACTCTTCACCCATCGTAACACCCGCATATGGCGCTAAGTATAGTAAAGGAGCTGGTTGAGATGCTGAAGCTGTAACTACGATTGTGTAGTCAAGCGCACCGAATTTACGAAGTGTTTCTACTACGTTACGAACCGTTGATTCTTTTTGGCCGATTGCAACGTAAATACAAATCATATCTTCGTCTTTTTGGTTAAGAATTGTATCGATTGCGATTGCTGTTTTTCCTGTTTGACGGTCACCGATGATAAGTTCACGTTGTCCACGTCCGATTGGAATTAATGCATCAATCGCTTTGATTCCTGTTTGTAAAGGTTCATGAACTGATTTACGGTCCATTACGCCTGTCGCTTTACGCTCGATTGGACGGAATTTATCCGTTTCAATTGGGCCTAAACCGTCAACTGGCATACCAAGTGGGTTCACAACACGTCCGATGAGTGCTTCGCCAACTGGTACTTGCATGATGCGTCCTGTACGTTTAACTTCGTCACCTTCACGAATTTCTTTGTAAGGTCCTAAAATAATGATACCTACGTTGTTTTCCTCAAGGTTTTGAGCAAGACCCATTACACCATTTTGGAATTCAACAAGTTCACCACTCATTACATTATCTAAACCGTGTGCACGAGCAATACCGTCACCGACTTGAATAACAGTACCAACTTCGTGAACAGTCGTTTCTGCTTGATATTGTTCAATCTGTTTTTTTAGAAGAGCACTAATTTCTTCTGCTCGAATACTCATTTCATTCACCCCTATTCATTAAGCTCGATTACTTTTGAGCTGAGCCGCCATACGTTGTACTTTGCCTTTCAACGTGCCGTCAAATACTGTATTACCAACGCGAACTTTCATACCACCGAGAATGGAATCATCAATGATGTTTTGAATACTTAGCGTTTTCACATTTAAACGTTTTTTGAAGCTTTCTGTCACTAACTCTTTTTCTTCTGATGTTAGTGGACGTGTGCTGTACACATAGGCTACTTCTGAGTTGTTGTAGTCGTGTTGTAAGCGACGAAATGCTTGGGCAAGCTCAGGAATGATTACTTGTCGTTTACGTTCGATAAGAAGAGCAACTGTATTTAAAATTGCACTGTCAACGTCCGTAAATGCACTGTTCACCACTTGAATTTTTGACGCTTTTTCTACTTTCGGATTGTTTAAAAATGCCATAAAGTCTGCGTCTGAAGAAAATACTTCTAATACTAGGTCTAGTTGAGCGCTAAAAGCATCTACTGTTCCTTTTTCTGTTGCGATTTCAAAGAGTGCAGACGCGTAACGGTTTGCAATGATTGCATTTTTCATCGTCCCTCGCCTACCTCTTGAATGTACTTCGCAATCAATTCAGATTGATCATTTGCATCAAGTTGCTTATGAATTACCTTCTCAGCAACTAAAACTGAAATTGTTGCGATTTCTTCGCGTAATTGCTTGATTGCTTGGTCGCGCTCAAGTGCAATGTCACGAACTGCTTTTTCTTTAATATTGTCTGCTTCTTTGCGTGCGTCAGCGATGATTTGTTGTTTCAACTCTTCCGCTTGACGTTTCGCTTGCTCGTATTGAGCTTGTGAATCTTGACGAAGTGTACGTGTAATCTCTTTTTGTTCCGCGATTAGCGTTTGTGCGTCTGCAAAATGTTTCTCTGCATCGTCCATTTGCTTCGCTACTGTTTCTTCACGTTCTTTCATGATCTTCATTAGAGGACCGAAAGCGTACTTTTTAAGAAGGAACATAAGGATAATAAACGCGAATAACTGAACGAGAATGTTGCCCCATGGGAATGGGCCAGCTTCTCCTGTGCTTGATCCAAGTACTAAGTTCAAAGTATCGAAAGCCATTTTCATGCTCCCTTCTATACGTAATTTAAGGGCGAACCTTATGCTTACATGCAAAGTAGAATGACCACCTATTTATGAGAGGTGATGACGTACATTTTCATGTCGGAAGACCGAAAGTGTACACTCTATCTGCATTTCGTGCAGTGAATATATTTTTCGATTCTTTGCAAACGACTGAATGGTAATCTGTCATCTCAAAGAATATTTTATCTGTTAAAAGTGATAATTTCAGCGCCGCACGTTAATCCCCTACTTGAAACAAATCGTTTTTAAGAAAGGGGACACTGTGCGTAACTTATAAAAGCGAAGTTCAGACTACTCCGACTTCGCCTTTTGACTGCATTATTTTGCGAAAAGAGCTAAGAACGCGATAACAACTGCGAAGATAGGAATCGCCTCAACTACACCGATACCGATGAACATGATTGTTTGTAAACGAGATTGTAATTCAGGTTGGCGTGTAATACCTTCTAATGTACGAGATACGATTAATGCGTTACCAATACCTGCTCCTACTGCTGCTAAACCGATTGCAATTGCTGCTGCTAAATAAGTCATGAAAACTTCCTCCTAATTTTATAAAAAGTTTTTGTAATTAAATATTTTTAATGGTCATGGTTGACTTTATGAGCCATATAAACCATTGCTAACATCGTGAAAATAAATGCTTGTACGGAACCTACGAAAATTGAGAAACCTTCCCAAACAACGAGGCCTGCCGTTGCGAATACTGTTCCTAGAACACCTGTAAAAATACTTGTGTCGTAGAAGTTTGTACCTAAATCGACTAAAAGTCCTAAAAGAATTTCCCCAGCGAATATATTTCCATATAGACGCAAACCAAACGTTAATGTGTTTGAGAATTCCTCTACGATTTTTAACGGTAGAAGTACTGGAATTGGTTCCACATAACTTTTTAAGTAGTTTTTTGTTCCGTTTAGTTTTATACCATAAAAATGGGTAAGTAAGATTACCATTACGGCAAGTGTTAACGTTACACTTGGGTCAGCTGTTGGTGATTTCCACCAAAGTTCATGGCCAATTGTAACTGCAAACGGTAAACCTAACATATTTGCAACGAATATGTACATGATGAGAGTTGTGCTTAAAATTAAAAAGCGACCACCAGTCTCCCAGTCCATGTTGCTTTTAATGATGCCTCGAACAAAGTCTAGAATGAACTCAATAAAGTTTTGCGCACCTTTTGGACGAAGTGCTAGTTTTCTTGTACAGAAATACGCGATTCCAAATACAATAACGACTGTAGCAAACGTCGTAATTATTATTGACCAGTCAAACCGAAGTCCAAACAAGTCAAAATAAGGCGATTCGTGTGTCATGTTTTCACCTCTCTTCATGTACATTATGATTGAAAAATATTAAATCTATGACTATCACGCACAAAGTCGTGAGTAATCCAAAAAGTAATCCCATTACACCTGCCTGGTCGAGAAACTTCATAGCAAGCATTAGACCAAATAGTGCTGCGGCAATTCGGGTAAGCATACCTAAACCTTTTAATTTTGCGCCACTAATCGCACGTTCTGTAAAATCTACTACTTTTCTCTTTAATAACCACAAGTTATACAGGTTCACAGCGATGCCAATGAGCATGCCGATTCCGAATGTACTCGTTTTCGGGTAGAGAATGAGCAACGTTACAAGAAGTAGAATGACCGAGTGTATGCGTATATAGCGCCTTACATAGTAATCTACATTCATCTGCTACCATCCTTTACTGTAAATATTGCTTGAATGAAATATATATACTATACGCCCCCACAACCATTCCTGCAAATAAACCTATAATGAGTAGGATTGGTGTACTGTTTAACCATTGATCTGCTTTCATTCCTAGAAAGAGACCAATGAGGCTACAGCCAACAAACTGACTCACAATCATCGAGGAGATTGCCATCGCTTTGAAGGGAGATTTTTTCACTATATACCACCTCGTGAAAGCGTATTCTGAAACTTTCTTCATTGTAACAGAAAAGTTACACAATTGTGAAATGTTTTGCAATTATATTTGCGACCTTTTCACTATTCACATAGAGTTAAATAAACACATACCCTATAAAAGAATAGCGAATAGACCGAATATTGTCAAACAATTTTCAGAATTTTATAATTATTACTTCGTACCAAACAATCGATCACCTGCATCGCCTAAGCCTGGAACGATATAGCCTTTTTCATTTAATTTTTCATCGAGTGATGCAATGTAGACATCGATGTCTGGATGGGCGTCAGATAGTGCCTTTACGCCTTCTGGTGAAGCAATGAGACACATGAACTTAATACTTTTTGCGCCACGATTTTTCATTAGTGTGACAGCTTCGACTGCTGATGCACCTGTCGCTAACATTGGGTCAACTAAAATAAAGTCGCGTTCTTCAACATCTGTTGGCAGTTTTACGAAATATTCAACTGCTTTTAACGTTACTGGATCACGATATAAACCGATATGTCCTACTTTTGCAGCCGGAATTAGTTTTAAAATTCCTTCTGTCATTCCAAGTCCTGCACGTAAAATTGGAATGATGCCCACTTTACGTCCAGCAATCATTTTACATGTTGCTGTTGTGACTGGTGTTTCGATTTCTACGTCCATTAATGGAAAATCACGTGTGATTTCGTATGCCATTAACATGCCTACTTCATCGACGAGCTCACGAAATTCCTTCGTACCTGTCTTTTTATCGCGGATATATGATAACTTGTGCTGAATTAAAGGATGATCGAATACATAAACTTTTCCCATTTTAAACTCTCCTCATTTATAAGTACTTTACAACGATTGATTTTCCCACTAATTTGTCTCAGTTTCAACTACTTCACAAACATCACACGAAACATTCACAATCCCTTAATGAAATGACCACATCTTTTGTAGTATATGCTTTATTGAAATAATATATTTCACATCTTTTTTACACTTATTCAAGTATTATAACGCATAAAAGTTATTTTTTAATAACCTTTTTTTAATTTTCATAAAAAAATAGCACGTCATACCTATAAAGTGTATGACGTGCTTTCTACTATTATAATGTTGGATACATCGGATATTTCGAAGTTAAGTTTTCTACACGCACGCGCGCTTCTGCAAGTGAAGCTTCATCTTCGTGGTTACGAAGCGTGAACGCGATGATTGATGCGATTTCTTCCATGTCCGCTTCAACGAAACCACGTGTTGTAACAGCCGCTGTACCTAAACGGATACCGCTCGTTACAAATGGGCTTTCTGTGTCAAAAGGAATGGCATTTTTGTTACAAGTAATACCTACTTCATCTAATACATGTTCTGCCACTTTTCCTGTAATGCCAACACAACGTGTGTCGATAAGTAATAAGTGATTGTCTGTACCACCTGAAACGATTGTGATACCTTCTTTAACAAATGTTTCAGCCATACGTTTTGCGTTTGCTTTTACATTTTTTGCATATGTTTTAAATTCGTCTGTTAACACTTCACCAAACGCTACCGCTTTTGCAGCGATTACGTGCATTAAAGGACCACCTTGAATACCTGGGAAAATAGACTTGTCGATTGCTTTACCAAATTCTTCTTTACATAAAATCATACCACCACGAGGGCCACGTAATGTTTTATGCGTCGTCGTTGTTACAAAATGCGCATGTGGAACGGGTGACATATGCTCACCTGCAGCAACAAGACCTGCGATATGCGCCATATCAACCATTAAGTATGCACCAACTTCATCCGCGATTTCACGGAATTTAGCGAAATCAATTTCACGAGGGTATGCACTTGCACCTGCTACGATAAGTTTTGGCTTGTGTTCAAGAGCTAAACGACGAACTTCATCATAAACGATTGTTTGTGTTTCAGCATCTACACCGTATTCCACGAAATTGTAGTTTACGCCTGAGAAGTTTACTGGGCTGCCGTGTGTTAAATGACCACCATGCGATAAGTTCATTCCAAGCACTGTATCGCCTGTTTTTAAAATAGTAAAATACACAGCCATGTTTGCTTGTGCACCTGAGTGTGGTTGTACGTTTACATATTCAGCTCCGAAAATTTCTTTCGCACGGTCGATTGCAATCGACTCAGCAATATCAACATACTCACAACCACCATAATAACGACGACCTGGATAGCCTTCTGCATATTTGTTCGTTAATACTGAACCTTGAGCTTCCATCACTGCTTCTGTTACGAAGTTCTCTGATGCAATAAGTTCAATTTTCGAACGTTGACGACCTAATTCTAATTGAATCGCTTCAAATACTTTTGGATCTTGCGCTTTTAAATGTTCCATCTGTATCCTCCTAAAGTGAAAAGTTTTTTGAATTTTGTAAACATCTTTATACTAACAAAATATGAACGTTTTTACAAAGTTTTTATTGTACTTTCGGTTTTTGTTTGGTTTTTTGGGTTTTTTAAGGTATATAATATGGTATTTGCTATT
>JBOFGC010000038.1:0-2917 GCA_051648945.1 Bacilli bacterium | reverse complement strand
TACTTTGTACATACACACCATTCGGAAAAAACCACGTATTTTTCACATTATTTTTTTTCATTTCATCACCATCATTTCAATCAGAAAACGAATACAGCCGACGATATACGCGGAAACAACACCAAAAACAATGACACTTCCTGCGAGCTTAAACATATTACTCGCTGTTCCGAGTACAATTCCTTCACTTCGAAAATCAATCGCAGCACTCGCCATAGAATTCGCAAATCCCGTAACCGGCACTGCACTTCCCGCCCCCGCAAATTGACCAAGCTTGTCGTACACACCAAGCCCTGTAAAAATCGTCGACAATAAAATAAGTGTCGCAACCGTTGGATTTCCTGCATCCTCTTTTGAAAAATCAAAATAACGAATAAAAAGTTCACTAATTCCTTGTCCGAGCACACAAATGAGACCCCCAACGACAAAGGCTTTCACTTTCGACCACACTTTATTTTTTTTGGGCATGAATTTTTTTATTGCTTCTGGATAGTTATGATGGAGCGATTTTTCTTTCATACTAGGCTCTCCTTACCTATTTTTTTGTTTAGTGTGTGCAAATGCATGGAGAGTATGCATCGATTAGAGCTGTTCATGGACGCAAAAAAAGACGTAGAAAAGTTTCTACATCTTTTTTTGCGTCCATCGCCTCTATTAGAAAAAAAGAAGAACCATTTTCCAAATCCCACAAACTACAATCGGAAGAACTATGCTCCCCAACCAAATCCTTTGATCAATCTTTAATTTATCACTAGGAATATGACAAAATTTTTGATAGAATGAATTTTCCCAAAAACTTTTCGCAACGTCCGTCATAAATACAAAACCAATGGCAATTCCTGCAACGCCTCCAAGTAACGCAATCGGCCACGGTGAAAAAAGTACACCTCCGCATACAATTGCGAGATATTGCAAATAGAGTTTACGTGCACTACTGTTTCTTATCCACCATTTCATTAGTGACTCTATCGCCACATTTTGAGGTGTTCTTTTTCCAAAAAAGGTACGGTTTTTTTTCTTTTCCCAAAGCGGTTTCTTATGTTTCGAAAACGTATGTGCACCCGACTGTTTCATTACTGCTACAAACAACGAATATTGTACAGTCATTGACAGCGCCACTTCATTTTCCCAATACCCATATTCTTTTCGCATCTCTAACAACATCAGACCAATGAAAACCGATAATAGCAAAAACGATACCATTCCGAGATTATATAAAAATACCATGACGTACACTACTAGAGAAAGTAGAATCATTCCACACCAATAGCGTAGTGTACGATTTCTTAAAACCGTCCACCGCTTCCAAAGTCCTTGAAAGAGTGACAACGCAAAAAAGTTGCAGACTATAATGAAAAACAAAGGTTGTGAGGAGCTAAAATAAGAAAGTAATGGTAATGCGATTACTACAATGATTGACGTTCTCAAAAAAGTGAGAAAAAACAGCGAACAAACGCCGTATGTTAACATAGCGTTGTACCACGTTCTATTTGTACGTAAAAATAAGATGTCCGCACTTTGAAACATACTCCATAAGCCATTCCCCCGAACAAGCAGAAAAAATAGCAAGTACCCCGACCATATATTTATCCACCCAAACCAAAGTGGTGGCACATCAAAAAGTTCCTTCCACATAAAAAACAGCGGAATTAAGACAATAATCGTACTGTAAAAAAGAATTGTACCATCAACAAACAAAGCAATCGTTCGATATAAATTGTGCAAATACTGTCCATATCGCTTCAAATAGAGAGAAAAATTACGATTCATCCGAATTCTCCTCCAACCTACTAAAACAGTCGATTAACGCGACACATTTTGTTTCTTCTTGAAACGCACGTAAATCCCCTTTAAATCGAACAGTCCCTTCTGAAAGCATGACAAATCGGTTACACCATCGTTCCGCTGTATCTAAAATATGCGTACTTAACAAAATACCCGCCCCACGACTTCGTTCCTCATTTAACAACTGAAGCAGTTGTGTCACAGCGGATGGGTCCAGTCCAACGAACGGTTCATCCACAACATACAATTCATGTTGTTTTAAAAAACCAATGACTAACATCACTTTTTGCTGCATGCCTTTTGAAAAAGTCCGCAAATAACTCTGTTTATGTTTTGCTAACCGAAAGCGAAGCAGCAATTCCTCGGCTCTTTGCTCCCAATTTTCAAGTGCATAAAAACTCGCAGCAAATTCAACATGCTCCCAAAGCGTTAATTCTTCATAGTATAACGGTTGTTCTGGAACATAACCAAATCGATCATGAACAATCTCAACTTCTCCTTCAAACCAAGGCAATTGCTTACCAAGCGCTGCAATTGTCGTACTCTTCCCCGCTCCATTTTGTCCAATTAATCCAACCATCTCACCCGAATGAATCGAAAAATCAATATTTGAAAGTGTCGTTTTTCCTTTTTCATAGCCAGCATTCCTTATATTCACGTTCGCAATTAATTTCAAATAATCCCCTCCCCTTTCTATCTTCTACTTCATACTAAACTAAAATTATCCATTTTTATACATAATATTCGTGAACATCATAGGTTAGCGTATGGAACGGGTTGAATTGCGGTGAATGTTATGTTTTGGGTATGTTCTCTTTGTTTATCGATATGTTCTTACCTTTTATCGATATCTTCTACTCGTTTATCGATATGTTCTGCTCGTTTATCGATATGTTCTTACCTTTTATCGATATCTTCTGCTCGTTTATCGATATCTTCTACTCGTTTATCGATATCTTCTACTCGTTTATCGATACGTTCTTACCTTTTATCGATATCTTCTGCTCGTTTATCGATACGTTCCACCCTTTTATCGATATCTTCTACTCGTTTATCGATACGTTCCACCCTTTTATCGATATCTTCTACCTGTTTATCGATACGTTCCACCCTTTTATCGATATCTTCTACC
>JBOFGC010000037.1:0-2826 GCA_051648945.1 Bacilli bacterium | reverse complement strand
GACGAAGTACTTGTGTTACTTTTAAAGCGATATCCGTTGCTGTCGTACCATTTGGTAGTTCGCCTACTAAACGTACGCCGACAACTTCAGGAACTGGGAAGTATGAAGGTTGTCCAAGCATACCCGCCTCAGCTTCGATTCCACCAACGCCCCAGCCAAGTACGCCGATTCCGTTGATCATTGTTGTATGTGAATCTGTTCCGACAAGTGAATCTGGGAAAACAACGGTTTCACCTTCACTGTTTACAACTGCTTGGACAACATTCGCTAAGTACTCTAAGTTTACTTGGTGAACAATGCCTGTTGCAGGTGGAACTGCACGGTAGTTATTAAATGATTTTTGAGCCCAGCTTAAAAATTTATAGCGCTCTTCATTTCGTTCGAATTCTAAATCCATGTTGAACTGCAATGCGTCTAATGAACCTGCACGGTCAACTTGAACAGAGTGGTCAATAACTAAATCAACGGGAATATCTGGATTGATTAAATCTGGATTTCCGCCTAAATCTTTCATTGCTTTACGAAGTGATGCTAAGTCTACAACAGCAGGTACACCTGTGAAATCTTGTAGAATTACACGAGATGGTTTAAAAGGTACTTCAACTTCCTCTGAAAGTCCATCTGTGCCAAACTTCGCTAAGTTTTCAACATGCTCTTTAGTAATCACACGTCCGTCTACTTGTCGTAGAACAGATTCTAATAAAACTTTAATTGAGTATGGTAATCGTGATACCACGCCTACCCCTTGTGCTTCGAGTTGGTCAAGCGCATAATATGTATACGTTTTCTCGCCAACTGTGAAGGTGCGTTTTGCACTAAACACATCGTTTGTCATAGTTCCCCCACCTTTGCCTTAAGTAAATTTACAAATGTTAAAAACATTACAACAATATCTTAACGTATCATCGGAAAATAGTAAATATTTAACGCGATAATTTGTGAACAAGTTGTTCACATTTTTATTTTTGGAAAATATTACTTGTTTTTCAATCCCCTATTTTGCACACATTAGTAGTGCAAGTATTTTCTTCAAAAAAGGAGTTTTCACAATGGGTAAAAAGCAAAAGAACAATCAAGCAAATAAAACAGCTGCATTAAACACTGAATTCGCATCAGAAACAAACGTTACAAATGAAGTAAAAAGCGAAGCGGTAAAACAAAACAAAAAACAAAAGAAAAACAAATAGGCCCTTCAATGAGTCAGAAAAACCCACCCAACCACAGCAGTCAAAATGCTGGGCAATACAGTCCGTCCGCACAAGAAAAGCATACGGGCTCGCATAAAATGAAAACAGCGAAACACTCGCGCCAGAAGCAAAAATCTGGGCATGATATGTAGAAAGTCGAACAGCGCTTCCTTTTGAGGGAGCGCTGTTTTCATATTAAAGTTGTCTGTGTAAATTGATAATAACAGCCGAACATTCTAATTCTAGTTGATATAATGCATCTTCCACTGACTCAATGTGAATACCACAAAGCTTGTTTTTTGCAATGTGAATACCACGAATTTCAGTACGTAACAAAGTCACTTGTTCAACTAAATTTAATATTTGTGCCCTCTTTTGTTCCTCATTACTCTTTTTATTTATATCCATATTCTCTCTCTCCAAAGTTATTTAAAAACTTTTTGCTTTTTTGAGTAGTTTGTTTTCAGTTGATTCGAGAGCATCCTCTGAATATTCAAGAAAATCCACGATTGAATTATACTTTGAAATTGATATGTTTGTTGCTGCTCCTGTATAACATGTAACATCAAAACCATGTTGAGCTGCTCCAATATTTGCAGATACAGCAATTGCGCGCCTTCTAACACGGATAATGTCTTCTTTCAAATTTTGTAGCTCTTTTCGATCTACATTAATGACATCCGTACGATTTCTATGTGTGAATTTATCCAAAAGTGAAAGACCAATCGCATTAATAGCAACAACGGAACTAACTACTGTATTCAAAATAATGAAATTTATTGTATGCATTACGCCAAATGTAACCAAAACTCGTACAATTAGCGGCGCAAGTATTTTCGCACCTTTTTCCGGCATACCAAATGATTTTAAGCTAAGAACTACCACTTCCTCAGGTACACCCTCGCTCGCAAATATTGTCGCAAGAGTTGGCAAGTGTAACAGAATATACAAACCTTTCAAGTTATTATCCGCTGGTGATTCGTCAAGTATATCCTGCATATGAAGCGAAAGGTGACGAAATTCATCAGGATTTTGCTCTAAATACTCGATATAATGCTGCATGGATTTTTCAAATTCTACTTGAACACTTGATGGTTCTTTACTTTTTCCATTTAATTGTCCTTCTTTATTAAACTGAGCCATTTCTAATCCATGAACATCCATAAAGTTCATGATGGTATGCACTTCTTGTCCACGTATAAACCAATCTACAAATTCGTTTCTTCCGAAAAAAGAAACAATATCACCTTCATGAGAGATAATTGTCGTTTTTCCACCTTTTAAAATCGCTTTTTCCTTTTCTGTAAGACTGTTATAAAAGATAGGCGCAGCATTAACTGTGTACAACTTTAAGTTGGGAAAATTTTTGTTTTTCAAAAATGTTGATGTAGCCAAGTTCCCCCCCTTTGAATGCCCCATCAATAACTGTTCTCCATCCTTATCCTTCACATTACGCAGGAAAAAATTATTCATATCCTTATGTTGCGTCGTATCCGAACCTAACCCAGCTAAAAAGTTTGTAAACCAATCTTCAATTTGATGCGCTTTCTTCGTTAAATCCTCGCTCCCACGTGCAATGATGATCGTGTTATTGTCTTCAAAACTTAGCGCGTAGCCTACGAAACCTGTTTTTTTAGGG
>JBOFGC010000036.1:0-2570 GCA_051648945.1 Bacilli bacterium | reverse complement strand
TATACCCATATAAAAAACGAGTGTATCTATGCCCTTTGCTAATGCGTTCCAGTCTACATCTGGATGACCGTCGCCACGTGCGGAATGAGCCGTTACAAACGCAACTGAACCAGCTACATCTCGGTGTGTCACCGTTATTCCCGCATATGTACTCGCCGCAACTCCAGAAGTGATGCCTGGTACGATTTCGTATGGAATATGATGGTTATGTAACGCTTCACACTCTTCTCCTACACGACCAAAAATACTTGGGTCTCCTCCTTTCAGACGCGTAACACATTTCCCCTCTTTTGCATATTGAACGAGAAGTTCATTGATTCCATCTTGACGAAGTGTATGCAATTTCGGATATTTTCCACAATAGACAAAACTACACGTAGCTTTTGCATGATGCAGTAAATTTGTATGCACAAGTCGGTCATATAAAATGACGTCTGCTTTCTTTATACATTCTAACCCTTTTACACTGATTAACTTTTCATCCCCTGGTCCTGCTCCGACCAAATAAACATGTCCACTACACATAGAAACGCCCACCTTTTGTCTGCATTCATCTTTTTGTATTTACAATAAAAAAAGAGAGGGGAGCCTCTCTTTTCTTTTGTTTCTTTTATTATAATACAAGATACATATCATCGGACTCTATTTCTAAAGAATAAGTTTTTACTTGCCCACAATCAGGTGCTTGAACAGAACCATCGACTAACGATATTTTCCAATCATATACCGGACAGAAAACAAATTCACCACTCACTAATCCTTGTGCTAACACCCCACCTTTTGGATGAGGACTTCGATTACTAATTGCATAGACATTGTTTGATGTACTCTTAAACAACGCGATTTCTTCGTTTTTTACAATAATTTTCCGACCCATTTGTGGTCGTAATTCGGAATATTTCCCAACAAAAATTCGCTCAGTATTCATTTCCTATCCACCTCAGTCCTCAATTACTTCTGTGTCGTATAATTCCTTTTGTAATGCTTCATCCGCAATAATTTTACTCCATGGCTCTGCATACCGTTCTGTTGCAATGTCAAGGCGCTCTGCAAGTGCTTTACGAATATCATCTTCTTGAAGTTGTGTACGTACATATGCAATCCCGACGCGCTCAATCCATTTCGACGTACGATCAAGATAATGTGCTTCTTCACGATACAATTGAATGAATGCACAACTCCATTCCATTACTTGTTCCATACTTTCTACTTTAGCAAGGAGGTCCGCTCCGCGTAAATCAGTACCACCGTTTCCGCCAACACTAATTTCCCATCCTCCATCAATACCAACAATACCGAGATCCTTTATTTCTGCTTCCGCACAATTTCGCGGACAAGCACTTACACCGATTTTAAATTTATGCGGTGTGTCGAGTCGATCAAATTTTTTCTCAAGCATTATTCCCATTTCCATTGAAGGTTGGGTACCAAAACGACAGAATGGTGCACCTACACATGTCTTTGCTGTACGTAAAGATTTTCCGTATGCATAGCCAGAACCCATCCCTAAATCTGCCCAAACGCTTGGTAAGTTTTCTTTCTCAACACCGAACAAACCGATGCGTTGTGCTCCTGTAATCTTTACGAGTGGCACATTGTATTTGTCTGCAACATCTGCAATTTTCCGTAAATCTGCTGCGTTTGTTACGCCACCGTGCATACGTGGAACGACAGAATACGTACCATTGCGTTGTATATTTCCGTGCATTTTTTCATTTACTAAACGTGAATTTCGGTCATCTTCATACGTTGTAGCATTCACCATACCGAGATAATAGTTTAATGCCGGTCGACATTTTGAGCAGCCTTCTTCATTTCCCCACTCTAAAACGTTCATTACTTCCTTCACAGTTTGAAGACCAAGTATCCGAATTTGTTCTACGACCTCATCATGACTATGTGTTGTACATCCACAAACGGTCTCTTTTTTTGCTGTACTGTCATATGCGTCACCTAACGTGTGTGCAAGTAAATCACCAACAAGACCAAGACAGCCGCCACATGAGCGTCCTGCACTTGTGCATCGTTTTACATCGTCTACACTTTGTAATCCTTGCGTCACAATCGCTTCAACGATTGCTCCTTTTGTAATGCCATTACAACCACAAATCAGTTCATCGTCACTCATACTCGCAACAACTGATTCATTTTCTTCTGTTGGTTTTAATAAATCAACTGAAGTTAATCCTGCGACTGATTCTTCTTTCGTTAAAAAGCGCATAAATCGCGTGGCATCGCTACTATCACCATAGAGAACAAAACCTACTACTTTTTCATTCTTAATAATAATTTTTTTATAAATACCATCAAATTCATTTTCAATTCGAATTGTCTTCATGCTCGCATCTTCGTTTATGACGCCCGCTGAATACAGATCAATTCCCGTTACTTTAAGTGTTGTTCCTAGTGGTTTTGGTACAAAGCGTGCTTCTGTTTCACCACAAATTGTACGCGCCACAATACTCGCTTGTTCAAATAATGGTGCGACTAGACCATACGCAATACCATCATGTTCCACACACTCACCAACTGCATACACATTCGGTTCACTTGTTCGCATAAAATCATCA
>JBOFGC010000035.1:0-6794 GCA_051648945.1 Bacilli bacterium | reverse complement strand
TCATTCTGATGTAAGTTCGAATACGTGAATTACGTGAATGGTTACGGAAGCGGGTGTGTTGCAGGGAGAGTTGGGTGTGGAGATTGAGAAGTTGTTGAACTATAGAATAGAAGGTTACGTGTACGTATCTATGGTTTAGGAACCATAAACTTTGAGATGTGATTTTAGGGATTAATTTTAGGAAAGTGCTTAAATATATTCTAAGACAATGATATTTCAGGACATCATAGCCAATGATTATGCGGTTTTTTTAGATAAAAAGGACATTAACTGTCCTAATATTTCTCATATTAGAGATGAAAAGGATGAACTAAAGTTTGTACAAATCGTACAAAGTTATTTATCTTGTTCAAGTGAAAAGAATTTAAAAATAGCTCGATAAAAAACTTGTAAATGAAAAAGTTCATCTTACCTCTGATAGGGGGGAGATGAACTTTTTTTACTACCGATCCTTAACCTTTTTGTACACCAAATAGAGTACATATACAAACAAAAGAGGTAATGCAACCGCGAAAACTTGAATGAAAAAATTCCCCAATACTACTCACTCCAATCGACATCGTTATCCTATATAAGTGTAGTGCAGCAGAATAGTAAATTGCAATCTTTGAATCGATAGAAATAATTTGAATGTATTTACAAAATACAATTTCACATACATATCTATGAGTAGCAATCACGAGTTGTGGAAGGATAGAAATCGAACAAATTTTGTATTTCCACTATCAAAGAACTTGGAAAATGTCATTTTAGTATGTGCCTTACTCCTCTTCCCGCTCAATCACAATACTCGGCTCCTCTTCATTCGCAGCCTTAAACGGACGCACCGTAACCATCAATAACCCATTTCGATATTTCGCAGTAATATGCTCTTCATTTGTCGCGAACGGAAGTTCAATATCGCGTTGAAAAGATCCTTGAAAAATCCCCTCTTCACAAAGCGTATAATCGGGAAAGGAAAGAGCGATTGTGCCAGAGATGCGTAACGTCAAACCGTTAAGTTGAATTCGGACGCTCGTCATATCCTCAATCCCTGGTAAGCTAAACACATAAAGCATAGAATCTTGGCTGCGATACGAATTAATGGAAGTTAATCCTTTTTGGAAGTATTGTGTAAATTGACCCCAAAAGTTTTCATTAAAGGGATTATTCATGTTGTTCATGTTGAATCCTCCTAATCATAGTGTGAATGCATAATAATGCATAAATATAAAAAAATAACCTTATTTCTGTATCTGCAGAAAAGAAATGAAGTAAAAAGCGAACATTATGTTAAAAAATAAGTCTAACATTCGATTTTAATTGACTTTCATTGGTGTACATTGTAGATTAAGAGAGTAAATAATATAAGCAACTCCCTATATAAAACTAGAGATATGGTCTAGAAGTTTCTACCTGTAAACCGTAAAGTTACAGACTATGGGGAAAAGTAACGCGGCAATAAAGTAAGGGGCGCATGCTCAATCTTTATAGTATGTCGTCTGGCACCCAACGTAGAGGTAGTACTTTTCCATGTAGTATTTCTATTTGGGTTTTTTTGTTTTTATCACAAAAATGAAATGTGAGGGAAAAAAATGAAGCCAGTTGTTGGTGTAATTATGGGCAGTACAAGTGATTGGGAAACGATGAAACACGCATGCAGTGTGTTAGAAGAACTCCAAATTCCATATGAAAAACGTGTAATTAGTGCACACAGAACGCCGGATGAAATGTTTCAGTATGCAGAAAATGCGTACGAAAACGGCTTAAAAGTAATTATTGCGGGTGCAGGCGGTGCGGCACATTTACCAGGCATGACAGCTGCGAAAACACTCGTACCGGTTATCGGTGTTCCTGTTCAATCGAAAGCATTAAATGGACTTGATTCCTTATTATCGATCGTTCAAATGCCAGGCGGTGTTCCTGTAGCAACAGTAGCGATTGGAACAGCTGGTGCAACAAATGCAGGACTGTTAGCGGCACAAATTGTCGCGATGAAAGATGAAGAAGTATACGCATTACTCGTAGCACGACGTGAAGCAATCTATCAATCTGTGATCGAAAGCAGTGATTTAAATGATTACGAAACAAATTAAAATAGCACCAGAGCAGACTATTGGCATTATCGGTGGGGGACAGCTCGGTCGGATGTTAGCACAGGCCGCACAAGAAATGGGTTATCAAATCGGCGTTCTCGAACCAATAGCAAAGGGACCAGCAGCACAAGTTAGTCACTGGGACATTGTAGCGGCATACGATGATACATCGGCAATTCTTGAATTAGCAGAACGTTCTGATGTTATCACTTTTGAATTTGAAAATGTGAAAAGTGAGGCGCTTTTTGAATTAGAAAAACGCCAGTTACTTCCACAAGGACGCACACTTTTGTATCATACACAACATCGTCTGCGTGAAAAAACGATGATTGTGAATGCAGGATTAAAAGTTGCACCATTTCAGTTTGTATCCGACGCAATTACCCTTCATAATGGAATAGAAGCGCTCGGACTTCCTTGTGTATTAAAAACGTGTACCGGTGGCTATGATGGCAAAGGCCAAGTGGTGATACGAAGTGCGGATGACGTTGAAGCGGCAGAGCAACTCGCAATGCAGACAGAATGTATATTAGAAGCTTGGGTGCCCTTTCAGTGTGAAGTGAGTGCCATTGTATGTCGAAATGCAAGTGGACAAACTGAAGTTTTTCCACTAAGCGAGAACATTCATCAGGAAAACATTTTACATATGAGCATCGTACCCGCGCGCGTAGATGCAGCGGTGCGACAAAAAGCAGAACAAGCAGCGATTGCGTTGGCTGATTATGTGGAACTCGTTGGTATTTTAGCTGTTGAGATGTTTATCACAACAGACGGAGATGTGTACATTAACGAACTAGCACCACGACCACACAATTCAGGACACTACACAATGAACGGATGCAATGTCTCACAATTTCAACAACACATCCGCGCTGTAACGAATACACCATTACTCAAACCGCTACTTTTTGCGCCGACTGTGATGGTAAACATCTTAGGTGATCATGTGGATGAGGTGTTAAACAACGAAGCACTTTGGCAAACTGCACACGTTCATTTATACGGCAAAGATGGCCGTAAAAAAGGACGAAAAATGGGACACATTAACGTAGTGGCTCCAACAATACCGGAAGCACTTGAGCAAATTAACAATTGGAAAATTTGGAACAGATAGTTCTCCAGGAGGAAAAAAATGATAGCACGTTATTCAAGACCAGAAATGGCAAACATTTGGACGGAAGAAAACAAATATCGCGCATGGTTAGAAGTCGAAATTCTCGCATGTGAAGCATGGGCAGAATTAGGCGACATTCCAAAAGAAGATGTCGTACTTTTACGTCAAAACGCAGATTTTGATATACACCGCATTTACGAAATTGAAGAAGAAACGCGTCATGATGTTGTTGCATTTACACGTGCAGTGAGTGAAAAATTGGGGAACGAAAAGAAGTGGGTGCATTACGGCTTAACTTCAACAGACGTCGTTGATACAGCGCTTGGTTACTTGTTAAAACAAGCAAATGACATCTTAATTCAAGATATGGAACGTTTTGTTACGATTTTAGCTGACAAAGCAAAAGAACATAAATATACAGTGATGATGGGACGTACTCATGGCGTACACGCAGAACCAACGACTTTCGGTTTGAAAATGGCGCTTTGGCACGAAGAAATGAAACGTAATCTTGCGCGTTTTAAAGATGCAGCTGATGGTGTACAGTTCGGTAAAATTAGTGGTGCAGTAGGAACATTTGCGAACATCCCACCTTTTATCGAAGAGTATGTGTGTGAGAAATTAGGAACGAAAAACGCACCGATTTCAACGCAAACATTACAACGTGACCGTCACGCAGCGTATATTGCAGCGATTGCTTTAGTTGCGACGAGCATTGAAAAATTCGCAGTAGAAATTCGTGGACTACAAAAATCAGAAACACGTGAAGTAGAAGAGTTCTTCGCTAAAGGACAAAAAGGTTCATCGGCAATGCCACATAAACGTAATCCAATCGGTTCAGAGAACATGACAGGATTAGCTCGTGTGATTCGTGGCCACATGGTTACGGCATACGAAAACGTAGCACTTTGGCATGAGCGTGATATTAGTCATAGTTCAGCAGAGCGAATCATTTTACCAGACGCAACGATTCTTTTAAATTATATGCTGAATCGTTTCGGAAATATCGTGAAAAATTTAACGGTGTTCCCAGAAAACATGAAACGCAACATGACACGTACATACGGACTTATCTATTCACAACGTGTAATGTTAACGTTAATTGACAAAGGTATGAGTCGTGAAGAAGCATATGACATCGTACAACCCCAAACATCAGAAGCTTGGGAAAAGAGCATTCAATTTAAAGAGTTAGTTGAAGGCGAACCACGCATCACTAACGTATTATCGCAAGAAGAAATCGACGCATGTTTTGATCCAAGCTATCATGCAAGTCAAGTAGATACAATTTTTGACCGACTTGGATTAAACGAAAAATAAATTTTTAACCGAAGCGAAAAAAAGAGGAGCGAACACAATGCAAAAACGAGAATTGTTGTATGAAGGAAAAGCAAAACAAATCTTTGCAACGGATAAAGACGATGTTCTTTGGGTCGCTTACAAAGATTCAGCAACAGCCTTTAATGGGGAGAAAAAAGAGACAATTGACGGTAAAGGTGTGTTGAACAACACCATTACTTGCAAGATTTTTGAAGCGTTAAAAGCAAAAGGAATTCCAAATCACCTCATCTCGCAACTGTCAGATCACGAACAACTCGTTCAGCGCGTGGAAATTATACCGCTTGAAGTGGTTGTGCGTAATGTGTTCGCCGGAAGTCTTAGCAAACGTTTAGGAATAGAGGAGGGCGTGGAAATCTCACGCCCTATCATTGAACTGTATTTCAAAGACGATGCATTAGGCGATCCGTTAGTGAATGAAGAACATATCGACATCATGAAGATAGCATCAAAAGCGGAGTTGGCTGCAATTAAAGTATCAGCGCTTGAAGTAAACGCGCTATTAACTGAAATTTTCGACGAAGCAGGCGTACGACTTGTTGATTTTAAACTAGAATATGGGCGAAACAGTGAAGGTGACGTGCTACTTGCAGACGAAATTTCACCAGACACATGCCGATTATGGGACAAAGAAACAGGAGCTAAGCTTGATAAGGATGTTTTCAGACTGAATATTGGTAATATTACGGAAGTATATACAGAAATTTTAAATCGCTTAGGAGGCCAATCATGTACAAAGTAAAAGTATTCGTAACGTTAAGAGAAAGCGTATTAGACCCACAAGGGCAAGCAGTAAAAGGTGCTCTTCATTCTTTACAATTCACAGAGGTTGAAGAGGTTCGTATCGGTAAATATTTAGAACTTACAATTGCTAAGTCGGAGAAAGACCTTGAAACGACAGTGAAAGAAATGTGCGAAAAGCTTTTAACAAATGTTGTGATTGAAGACTACCGTTACACAGTTGAGGAGGTTTGATGAACGTGAAATTTGCAGTGATTGTTTTTCCGGGATCAAATTGTGACATCGACATGTATAGTGCAATTCAAGAGATTGGCGAATCAGTTGAATATGTTCGCCACGATGCGACGAGTTTAGAAGGCTATGACGCTGTTTTACTACCAGGTGGCTTTTCGTATGGCGACTATTTACGTTGTGGCGCAATTGCAACGTTTGCTCCAATCATGAGTGAGGTTGTTCGTTTCGCTGAAGAGGGTAAACCAGTTCTTGGTGTATGTAATGGTTTTCAGATTTTAGTAGAATCAGGACTTTTACCAGGCGCACTTCTACGTAACCGTAATTTGAAGTTTGTTTGTAAAACAACGACACTCGTAGTGAACAACGCCAACACACTGTTTACAACAGGCTACACAGAAGGGCAGGAGCTCCAAATTCCAATCGCACATGGCGAAGGAAATTACTACTGTGACGAAGAAACGTTTGCAAAGTTAGAAAGCAACGGACAAATCGTTTTCACATACAGCGAAAATCCAAATGGAAGCTTAGCAAACATTGCGGGAATTGTTAGTGAACGTGGAAATGTACTCGGTATGATGCCGCATCCAGAGCGTGCGATGAAAGATCTTTTAGGCAGCACAGACGGCAAAAAATTATTTCTATCAATTGTAAAATCTTGGAGGGAAGCATATGCGACAAACGCTTGAACCAACACCACAACAAATACTAGAGCAACAAGTGTATCGTCAAATGGGGCTTTCTGATAGCGAATTTGAAATGGTACAAAAATTATTAGGTCGTTTACCAAATTACACAGAAACAGGCCTTTTCTCCGTAATGTGGAGTGAGCACTGTTCCTATAAAAATTCAAAACCAGTTCTTCGTAAGTTCCCAATTACAGGAGAGCACGTTCTTCAAGGTCCAGGCGAAGGCGCTGGAATTGTAGACATCGGCGATAACCAAGCGGTTGTTTTTAAAATTGAAAGTCACAATCACCCTTCAGCAATTGAACCGTATCAAGGTGCGGCAACAGGCGTTGGTGGTATTATTCGTGACGTATTTTCAATGGGCGCACGTCCAGTTGCTCTATTAAACTCACTTCGTTTTGGCGAGCTGACGAACGACCGTGTGAAATATTTGTTTGATGAAGTTGTTCATGGTATTGCTGGATACGGAAACTGTATTGGTATTCCGACAGTAGGCGGCGAAGTACAATTTGACGCAGCATACGAAGGCAATCCGCTTGTAAACGCAATGTGTGTAGGTTTAATCAACCACGAAGATATTAAAAAAGGGCAAGCACACGGCATTGG
>JBOFGC010000034.1:0-2230 GCA_051648945.1 Bacilli bacterium | reverse complement strand
TGCAACGATAAACAGCTGATAACTTCCTTTTTCCAATGTACGTGTAATTCTATATCTTTTCGTTTCTTCGTCCCATTTTGGTAATGTAGGCACTACATCTTTTTCACCCAGTATATAAAATAATACATCTTCGTTTGCCATTGATAGTTCGAGCTTCGCCAAATCATTTACCGCAAAACGATATTCATCTGTATCATAATCCCCATAAATACTGCCAATGATTGTGCTACTTCGGTGATTGATTGGCATATAAAACTGCATTTCATCGTCAACGAGTTTTTCAGAAGTGCTGTTTGTAATCGGTACAACATCTTCTTGTTTTGGTTGCTTGAAGTATTCGCTCAAGCGACGTCCAATTGAGTGACGTAACTGCTCCACCATACCAATCGGTAACGCTAAATTCAAGTTTTGACCTTCATCAAATCCTGCACTAGCAATCCCAATCACATCGCCATACACATCAATCACTGGGCCTCCACTGTTTCCAGGTGAAATCGGTGCACTTATTCCAATAAAAGGTACGCCTCCTAAATAGCGCATAGGATTACTAATAATACCATTCGTTAAATTGTCATTTAAACCGAGTGGATTTCCTATGACAATCACTTCATCCCCATGTTCAAGTACAGAACGACTGTTCATTGTAGCGACTGAATCGCTCTGCATCTCAGCAACGTCGAGTATCGCAATGTCATTAAACAAATCTGCTGCCACGATTGTACTTGTTCGATATGAAGTCCCATCTCGAAAAGAAACTGTGACATACTCAATTGTCTCCTCTTCATCATGTATCACATGAAAATTCGTCGCAACGCGATTCGGTGCTATGACAAACCCGCTGCCTAATGCAATTAGTTTGTCTTTTGGATTGTATACTTCTATTGTAACAATATTATCAGCATTTTTGGAATAATTTTCTTTTACAGACAACATCTTTTTTTTCACTGTTACTGTAATTTGTGCTTTTTGTTGTGAATTTTTGTTCAAAACTGTTACTTTTGCTATGCCAGGTGCTTTTCCAGTTATTTTTCCACTACTGTTTACACTTACAATCGCTATATTCGTTGAACGCCATTGTAGCGGTTGACCCTTACTATTTGTTTGCAATTGCTTGCTTGTGCCCTGAACGATGGTTATAGTCTTATCAACAAAACGAAGCGGCGTACTTTTCGAAAAGCCAACACCAACGAAACAGATACAAAACAACAGACATACTTTCCAAAATCGAATCACTCTCTCACCTTCTCCACTTTTCCTTACATTCATTATACGCTAAATATTCTAAATTTTATGTAAAGTTTGTCTAAAAAAACACTAACAATCACTACTTATAGAGTGATTGTTAGTGTTTGATTATTTCATCTTTTGTTCGTAATACGCAATAGCACTACGTACTTGTTCGAATCCTGTACCACCGTAAGAATTACGGCGCATGATTGCTACTTCTGGTTGAAGTACTGTATAGATTTCTTCTGTTTCAAGCAAAGGGTGAAAGTTCTTATACTCATCTAAAGAAAGGGCGAGCAATGGCTTGCCTTGTTGAATGGCATACATAACTGTTTTCCCTACAATTTCATGCGCTTCACGAAACGGAATGTCGTTTGCTGCTAAATAATCGGCAAGTTCAGTTGCATTTGAATAATCTTTATAAAGAGAGGCTTTCATTGTCTCTTTGTTTACGGTCATAGTTGAGATCATGCCGTCCATGATTGTCAGACACCCACTAATTGTTTCAACGGTATCAAACATACCTTCTTTGTCTTCTTGCATGTCTTTGTTATACGCAAGAGGTAACCCTTTTAGAACTGTTAACATACCAACGAGATTCCCATACACACGCCCTGTTTTTCCACGGATAAGTTCTGCCATATCAGGATTTTTCTTTTGTGGCATAATACTTGATCCTGTTGAGAACGAATCGTCCATTTCAACAAAACCAAACTCTGTGCTCGACCAAAGAATAAGTTCCTCAGACAACCGGCTAAGATGCGTCATGATAAGACTTGCTGCGCTCATATACTCAACGATAAAATCACGGTCACTCACAGCGTCCAAACTATTACGATATACATCACTAAAACCAAGCAATTCTGCACTTAGTTTACGATCAATAGGGAACGTCGTCCCAGCGAGTGCGCCTGCACCTAGCGGGCTCACGTCCACGCGCTTCATACTGTCTGCTAATCTATTATAATCACGCTCTAGCATTTCAACATAGGCCATTAAATGA
>JBOFGC010000033.1:0-2757 GCA_051648945.1 Bacilli bacterium | reverse complement strand
GCATCGATTGCTAACTTATCAATATGAATATTACATGGTGTAACTTCACTCCACGTACTTGCAATACCAATCATTGGTTTTTTAAAATCTTCATCAGTAAAACCCACTGCGCGTAACATCGCACGGTTTGCTGTACGTGTTTCGCCTTCTGAAATAACAATACTACGATGTCGTAAATCTTTTTGTGTCATGATTTGTTTCCCCCTCTTTGGTTAAAAAAGCCGGTTAAGCACAATGACTTTTTTTAATTATAAGAAAAAACTAATATTTATGACAACATTTTTTTTATTTCTTTTGATTATTTATTCATTTTCACGTAATTTGCATTGAAAAATTCACAATTTTGTATGATTATGCTCTTTGTTTGGTGAAAATTACCAAGAATGCAGAGAGGGACGATTAAGATTATTCTGACAAGATTTTTTTTTGAAGAAGTTTCCTCACTATAAACGCTCCAATCGTCAGTATACATCCTGCACCCATAAAAATCTTTCGCATATCGTCTTGTAGAGCCCATGAACTCCCTAGATTCTCCGCTATAATTACAGACCAAAATGCGTATTGTACGACAAAAAAACCAATCCACTCTAAATATTTTAGAACTTTTACCAACACAATCACTCCTACTTTATCAATTTTATCAGAGACGACCAACTAGAAGGCAAACATTATAGTTCAAAAAAAGCCAACAAAGCATGTCACTTTGCTGGCTACTCCTACGCTTGTAATTCTTCAAGTTCTGTCCATCGTTCATAATAATGTTCCAATAGTTGCTCTGTTTTTTCTAGTTCTTCTGTTAGTTTTTGTAGTCGCTCGAAATCTGCGCCACACAAATCAATTTGTTGGGCAAGTTCCTCTAACTTCTCTTCCGTATCGGGCACTTGTTGTTGCAGTTGTTTCCACTCTTGTTGTTCTTTAAAACCAAAACGTTTTCGTTCTTTTGTAACAACAGGCGCAGTTCCTTCTTTTTTCACAACAGGTGCTTCAACAACCGTTTCCACCTTTTTCTCTCGCCATTCTGAGTAATTTCCGATGAATGTTTCAATCTCTTGGTTCGGGTTAATATGCCACAATTTTGTTACGACACGATCTAAGAAATAACGGTCATGACTTACACAAAGAACGACGCCATCCCAATCATCCAAGAAATTTTCTAATACGATGAGTGTGTCTAAGTCGAAGTCATTTGTCGGCTCATCCAACAAAAGAACATTTGGTTTCTCAAGTAGTAGTCGAACTAAGTATAAACGCTTCTTTTCTCCACCAGAAAGTTTATCAATTAACACACCGTGCATGCCTGGTGGAAATAAAAACTGCTCAAGTAACGCACTTACACTTAATCGCTCACCACCGACAATAACCTCATTCGCATATTCACGTAGATACTCAATCGCACGTTTATTTCCTGGCAAATCGATGGCCTGTTGCGTATAATGGGCGATGCGAACCGTTTCACCAACATTGATTGTTCCAGACTGTAACGCACGTTCTTTACAGAGCACTTGAAGTAACGTCGTTTTTCCTGCACCGTTTTCTCCGACAATCCCAATGCGTTCACCACGTTGGACGATTGTGGAGAAATTGCGCCATAGTACACGATTTTCAATTGCGATGCTTGCATCTTCAAATTCAAAAACGGTTTTTCCAAGTCGTTCACTTTGGAAACCGATATTCATTTCCGATTTTTGTCCGCCCGTCTTCTCTAAATTCTCTTCAATTTCATAAAAACGTTCAATACGAGCTTTTTGTTTCGTCGTACGCGCTTTTGCTCCGCGCTTAATCCATTCGTATTCACGGCGAAACGCATTTTTCAACTTAGAATGTTGTGCACGTTCATTTTGTTCTCGCTCTGCACGTTTTTCTAAGTATGTAGAATACGTCCCCGTATAACTATGTAAATTTCCGTCGCTCAATTCAAAAATTCGATTTGTCATCGCTTCTAAAAAGTAACGATCATGCGTTACGAGTAAAATACTGCACCGTTTTCGTTTTAATAACGATTGAAGGGTACTGATACTATCAACATCTAAATGGTTTGTCGGTTCATCCAAAATCAATAAATCCACTTCATGTAAAAGCGCAGCAACAATACTCACTTTTTTCCGTTCGCCACCAGAAAGTTCGCCAATTGAACTTTGAAAATTGTTCAACCCAAACTGCTGTAACAAACTTTCAGCACGGTGCACAACACTCCATCCATCAAGTCTGTCCATGTCACCCGAAACTTTATGAAATTGTTCTAATATTTCTTCGTTATTTGTACTTCTCTTTAGCTGTTCACTCAACGTGCTATATGTCCGAATCGTACGCATAAGCGGACTATCGTCACTAAATAACGTCTCCATAATGAACGCATTTTCATCAAAGTTATCTTTTTGTGTTACATAATACATCGAATAGTCATTTGCTTTTACAATTTGTCCACTATCCGCATGTTCTACTCCCGCGATGATTGACAACAGCGTCGATTTTCCTGAGCCATTTCTTCCTAATAAACCTATATGTTCACCCGGTGCGATACTTGCATTCACACTGCTAAACAGCGTCTTTACGCCATATGTTTTTGACAATTCTTGTAGTTCTAAAACGCTCATGTAATGCCTTCTTTCTACGATTTACTCTGTCATATTGTAGCATTTTATTGGTAAAATGAATAGACAGTCACACAAAACTACAATATCGCATAGGCTACACAGTATCGGAGGTGAAATGAAATGTTTCAACAAAAACGTGGACGATTTCAACCATATTTAAATC
>JBOFGC010000032.1:0-6022 GCA_051648945.1 Bacilli bacterium | reverse complement strand
ATAGCAACACTCGGTATGATGAATATATACAAAGGAAGGTGTGTGAGCAAATGCAACGCTATTCAGAAACATGGAATTTAGAAAATGTATTCCCAGGCGGAAGTAGTTCGGAAGAGTTGACACAGGCTATACTAAAAGTAGAAAGTGAAATTGTTGTTGCACTACAAATTTTTGAATCGGCACCACCAATTACAAAGTTTGAAGATATTGAACGACTTCATTCTTATGTTACGATTGTAGAAGAGCTGTATAACCAGTTCAGTAATATCGGTCCATTTTTCAGCTGCCTACAAGCGCAAAATACGAAAGATACGCAAGCAATACAACTTAGTAGTTCCTTCAGCAAGAACTATGCAGAACTAACAAAAATACAAACTGCGCTACAACAGTTATTGAGTCCAATTGAACAAACTTTATGGGAAGAATTCATGAGCACTCCTGAGTTGAAAGAGATTTCATTTGTATTGTCTGAGATGAGGGACAAAGCAAAGGATTTATTATCGTATAATGAAGAATCCCTTATGGCAATGCTCTCCGTTGATGGTTTTCATAGCTGGGGTGAAATGTATGATACCGTTGTCGGTTCGATTACGATTGAACATGATGGTGAATCTTTGTCGGTCGGACAAGCATTTAATCTCCTCTCGCACCAAGATGCCGCTGTACGTAAAGAAGTCTATGAAAAATGGAGCAAAGCGTGGACTGGTAATCAGGAACATTTTGCGCGTATTCTAAACTCACTTGCTGGTTATCGTTTAGCGGTATACAAACTTCGCGGTTGGGAACTCATGAAAGAACCTCTTTCTGTGAATAGAATGCAAGAAAAAACGTTAGATGCGATGTGGGAAGCAGCTGAGGAATCTAGACCGGCACTACAGAAATTTCTAAAACGAAAAGCAGAGCGAATGGGCCTTGAGAAGTTAGCGTGGCACGACTTGAATGCTCCTGTTGGTGATATCGACGAAAAAATGCCGTATGAAGAGGGTGTAGATTTTATCGTTACCCAATTTAAAAAATATGGCGAAAAACTAGCTTCATTTACAGAGAGAGCTGTTTCTGAGCGTTGGATTGAAGTAGAAGATCGACCAGGCAAGCGTCCGGGAGGTTTTTGCACAGATTTTTCAAATCCAAAAGAATCACGTATCTTTATGACGTACTCAGGAACGATGGATAATGTATCAACACTTGCACACGAACTAGGCCATGCTTTTCATAATGAAGCTGTTGCAGAATTACATTCTTTCAATACGCACTATTCAATGAACGTAGCAGAAACTGCATCTACATTTGCAGAAGCAGTTGTTATCGATGGTGCAATTGAAGAAGCAAGTAGTAAAGAACGAAAGATTGCGTTACTTGAAACGAAACTACAATCTTCGGTTGCGTATTTTATGAACATTCATGCTCGCTACCTCTTTGAGCGTCGTTTTTATGAGGAACGAAGTAAAGGCTATGTGAGTGCGGAACGTTTGACTGAACTAATGAAGGGTGCATTAGTAGAAACACACGGTGATAGTTTAGCAACGTATGAAGATTTCTTCTGGGCTTCAAAACTACATTTCTATATTACTGGCGTACCATTCTATAATTTCCCGTACACGTTTGGCTATATGTTTAGTCAAGGTATTTACGCGTTAGCGAAAAAAGAAGGTCCAACTTTCGAAGAGAAATATATCGGCTTACTTCGTGATACAGCTCGAATGAACGTTGAAGAACTTGCTCAAACACACTTGAATGTAGATGTAACGGAAAAAGATTTCTGGTTAAACGCTGTTCGACTATTAGAAGCAGATGTTGAAGAATATTTAGCGTTAACAGCAAATTAAATATTGGATATTAATCCTCCACATACCAATGTACTTTGATGTGTGGGGGATTTTTTTACGCAATCAAATGAGAATGCAATTGAGAAAAAAGTAATTTTATAATCATAATAAAATTGTAATAATTATATAAAAAGTACTGGTTTTATGACGTGATTGCGTAATGAGAAAATTCAAGCAAATCTATTTACAAATGATTTGATAATGATTATCATTACAAATATAGTGATAATCATTATCAAATCGTTCACAATTTAAAGGAGACAATTACATATGAAGAAATGGATTGCACTCGCTTCGACATTTGTCTTAGCAACATCAGTTGTTGCTGCATGTGGAAAGCAAGATGAAGAAACAAAATCACCAGAAGTTAAAGACACAGAAGAGCTCGTTATTTATACAACACGAAAAGAAGAATTTCTAAAGCCACTCACAGATCGCTTTGCAAAGGAAAAAGGAATTACCGTGAAATTATTAAGCGGTGACGATACATATGTAAACCGTCTAGTCGAAGAGAAAATTAACCCTCAAGCAGATGTTTTTGTTTCAACAGATGCAGGGTCTATGGAGTATCTACGCATAGAGGAAGTTCTTCAAGGCAATGATAGCGAGACACTTGCTCGTATCGATGAAAAATTTCGCGCTGAAGATGGTTCATGGGTAGGCTTAACTGCACGAACACGAGGATTTATCTACAATCCAAAATTAATTACGGAAGAGGAAATGCCAAAAAACCTAGAGCAACTCTCTGACGAAAAATATAAAGGTAAGTTTGCTATTACACGAGGTGGAAATGGCTCAATGATTGCTCATACTGCTGCACTTCGTAAAGTATGGGGCGATGATGTAACAAAAGAGTGGTTATCAGCAATTGCCAAAAATAATGGTGGTATTTATAAAGGACACGGAGACATTCGTAAAGCTGTTGGAAATGGTGAAATTGCGTTTGGTTTAGTTAACAACTATTATTTCCATCAACAGTTAGGTGAATCTGCACCAGCAAATGAAGTAGGATTTATTTATCCAGACCAAGAGGGTATTGGTGCATTTGTAAATGCTTCAGGGGTAGCTCTAATTAATAAAGCACCAAATGAGAAAAATGCACGTGCGTTTATTGAGTGGATGTTACAATCTGATATTTTAAAAGAATATGCAGCACTTAGCCTTGAGGTACCTCTAGACCCAACTGTACCTGCAACTGAAATCGCTGCACCAATCGATTCTTATAAAGTAATGGACATTAACCTACGTGATGTTGGTCCTGTTTGGAATACGACGAAGAAATTAATTGAAGAAGCTGGTCTTCCTTATGAGGTTCAGTAACAAACTAAAAAGCATACAGATTCCGTATTATAACGTTCCATTTTACATGTTGGTATTACTAGTAGGCAGTCTACTAGTAATGCCATTCCTTTATATTGTGATTCAGGCTTTTTCAGTAGAAGGAGAACGTTGGGTGCAATTGCTTAGTAGAGATGTACCGAAACTGCTTTTCAAAACACTGTCACTCACCTTCGTCGTAACGATTGGAGCAGTTACTATCGGAACTACTGTTGCTTTTCTAATTGAAAGAACAAATTTACGTTTTAAAAGATATTTCGAGATTATGGCAGTAGTTCCCTTAACGATTAGTTCGTACATTGCTGCTGTTGTGTATATCGTCCTGTTATCGAAAAACGGCCTTGTGGACCGTTTATTTGGCGTTACTATCGACGTATACCAATTTTGGGGTGTGGCACTTATCTTTATTGGATTTCTATATCCTTATGTATATTTGCTTGTAAGTGCAGCGATACGACGTTCGATTGCTAGTTTTGAGGAAGCAGCGTTGACGCAGTTGAGACCAAAACAAGTATTTCTTTCAATCACACTTCCAATGCTAAAACCATCACTTTTCGCTTCCGCGTTGTTAGTTAGCGTGTATGTAATGAGTGATTTTGGTGCAGTTGCAATGTTACGATATCCAACGCTCACGCAAGTTATCTATTTTCAAATGGGAAGTTATGACCGAGGCTCTACTGCAATTTACAGTTTCATACTTATTGCATTAACTGCAATTTTACTGTTTGGACAATGGTATTTCCAAAGAAAACAAAAGTTTAGTTCGGGTCTAAGTATTCATAAGGCACCGCGTAAAATCAACATCGGAAAATATAAGTGGCTTGCATATATCTTTTTAGGTGCACTCCAATTTTTCACAGTGTTCATTCCAATTGGTGTGTTGCTTATACTGTCGTATGAGGCCTTAATCAATCAGTTCTTAACATCAGAATGGCTGGGATATATTTGGAACACGCTATTACTTAGCGTTACTACAGCAACAATTGTAATGCTTATAAGTTTGCCGCTCGTATATTTCAAATTACGAATGAAAAGTCGTATAGGTAAGGTCGTCGATGTACTCAGTTACATCTCATATTCACTTCCTGGTGTGATTGTCGCTTTAGGGGTAATCTTTGTTTACATCCGCATTATGCCACCGATGTTATATGGAACAATGTGGATGTTAGTTACAGCGTATATTCTACGATTCTTACCACAAAGCCTAGAAGCAAGTGAAAGCACGTTCACTTATGTAAGTGTTTCTCTCGATGAAGCGGCGGCGACATTAGGGCGAAAACCATTTGGAATTATAAAAGAAGTGCTCGTACCGCTAACACGTTCAGGTTTGATTACAGGTACAGCATTAGTGTTTGTAAGTGTAATGAAAGAACTACCAGCCACACTCTTACTTCGCCCTGCTGGAATGGACACTTTGAGCGTTCGTGTTTGGATTGAAGCATCAGAAGGCTATTATGCAAATGCAGGACCGAGTGCATTACTTATTGTCATTATCAGCTTGTTCAGTATGCAAATATTGCTTAAAAAAAGGAAAGGTGAAAACGTATGATAGCTGTTTCTTTTCATAACATTTCTAAAAAATTCAATGATAAAAGTGTACTGAACAATCTTAATTTTGATGTAAGAAAAGGTGAGATTGTCGCTCTATTAGGGCCAAGTGGATGCGGAAAAACGACAACACTACGTATGATAGCAGGTTTTGAGAAACCGACCGATGGAGAAATGCAACTCGGTAAGAAAACAATTACTACTCACCAAGACGTGCCCGTTCATGAACGGAATATCGGCATGGTATTTCAAGAATATGCGTTATTTCCACATCTTACAGTAGAAGAAAATATCCGTTTTGGTTTACAAGCGGCAAAAAACTGTGACACTCTCGTCCAAAATATGTTAAAACTCGTAAACTTAGAAGGATACGAAAAAAGATTTCCACACGAACTTTCAGGAGGGCAACAACAGCGCATTGCAATCGCTAGAGCACTCGCGCCGTCACCAGACGTTTTATTACTCGATGAGCCATTTAGTAACCTTGATACAGAACTAACATACGTTATGCGATTTGAAATTCAACGGATCATTAAACAAGCGAAAACGACAGCTATTTTTGTCACGCACAATCAAAAAGACGCCCTTGCAATCGCTGACCGTATTATCGTAATGAATGATGGGAATATCGAGCAGATTGGCTCTGCCAAAGAAGTATACAGAGAACCTGCAACGCCATTTGTTGCTCAGTTCATTTCTCGCTCTAATATGATACCAGGCACCGCAAACGGCAAGGAAATACAAACACCAATAGGAAAGATCGCATTGTGCGAATCAGTATATGGAGAAGGATACGCAATACTTCGCCGTGATGAAATTGCGCTGAATCCTTCAGGCGCTTTTTCAGGAACAGTACGCTATTGCGCTTTCTTTGGTGAGTATTATGAACTGACAGTGAAAATAAATGGATTTCCATTACGCATTCATTTACCGGGAAATAATGAGCGAATTCCGTCGATTGGTGAAACAATTTCCTTTGATCTAAAGGAATGTTGGTTTGTACAAGAAGCAGATTGCACGAAGGCAGAAACAAAAGAACGAGCCTATGCCCACCAATAGACTATCCACTTAAACGCAAGCATAGCCTTTTCCACAACCTATGTATGAAAGGTCTTACGCGGGCTCAATTTCCGAGCAAAGTGTTACGGAGCCAGATGACGGAGACTCCCGTGGGACAGGTAAACTATACCCTATAGAATGGACACTACTATAGCGACCAAAAGTTGGTATTTTATACTATAATTGTCTAATGAAATAGCGGAGGAACGAATTAATATGGCAACTAAGAATCTTACAGAACATGAAATTAG
>JBOFGC010000031.1:0-3989 GCA_051648945.1 Bacilli bacterium | reverse complement strand
TTGGTAGGAGCGCTGGAGTTGCACCAGTCGTAACATCTAAGCTGTCACTCCTATGTGATGTGTTGAATTGTAATCTTATTATGTTCTGAGTGGGTAGCATTATGCACATTTTTGTTATGAAAAAAATGGTAGAAATTATGGAAGGATTTGCTACCTTTTTTGTGAATGAAGAACGGCTCGGTGTACATAATAGAAGTACTACTCGATAAGGAGGTGAGTCACAATGACAAACACAAATAAACTTGTAGTGCCTGGTGTTCAACAAGCAATCGATTCAATGAAATATGAAATCGCTTCTGAGTTTGGCGTTACACTTGGTCCTGATGCTTCTGCTCGTGCGAACGGTAGCGTTGGTGGTGAAATTACGAAACGTTTAGTACAAATGGCTGAAAGTCAATTGAATGGGTATTCGAAGTAATGATTTAACATAATAACCTAATGGCTAAAACCACTCGCTTTTGCGAGTGGTTTTTTACGGTTACTTTGGGAAGAATAGGCGTATTATGATGTGAAGGAAGGTGAGCTTTTGTCTCTTTGTACGGTTTGCAACGGTTTAATGCAAGTTGAGCTTCCTTGTGCGACTTGTTTGTCAGCACTGCAACATTATGGAAAGCTATCGGATTTGTATGATGCCTATAGTCCCTACGACAGTGTAGAGAATGAGCGCTTGTGTACGCATTCATTCTATTGTACGCTTTGTAATAATTCGGTGGCGTTTTCGTTTGTTGCTGAAGACATTGGAGAAAGAATTTGAGATAATGGTTGGAATGCTGTAGTATAAAAGCAAAGCTTTGGTATGTAAGGAGAACGGTGATGGAGTATACACAAGAAATGAAGAATCGCTTGAAGCGAATTGAGGGACAACTGCGTGGGGTTGTGAATATGATGGACGAGGAAAAGGAATGTCGCGATGTATTGACGCAACTTTCGGCCATTCGTTCTGCGGTCGACCGCTCAATCGGGCTTGTGGTTGCAAAAAATCTTGAACATTGTATTCGTAAGCAGATGGAAAATGGGGAATCAAGCGAAGAGGTTATTCAAGAAGCAGTGGCTATGATTGTGAAAAGTAGATAGCAAGATGAGCATTTAGCAGGCGATGTCTAAATGCTTTTTTTTATGCATATCTTTAGAGGGAGAAAGAAGTTAAATGGCCCACTACATATTTTTAAAACGAAAATTTGAAGTGGCATAATTCTGGGTGAAATTGATAAATCGATCAAAAGTGGAGGGAAATATGATGAGTGATGGTGTGAAACAATTAGCGACGCAACTACAAATTGCGATTACGCAAGACCCTAGTTTTTTAGCATTGAAGCAAAGTTTACAAGTGGTAATGCAAGACCCTCAAGGAGCACAATTATTAAATGGCTTCATTACATTGCAAAAAAATATACAACAAAAAGTGGCGAGTGGTGCACAAGTAACGACGCAAGAGCAACAAATGTTAGCCAATTATATCGAACAAATGCAAAACTATCCTGTCACAGCGGCGTTCTTACAAAAAGAGCAAGCTTTTGGTGAGTTAGTGAATGAAGTGAACGGAATCATTAGTGCGCCACTACAAGCTTTTTTCCAATAATATGAACTGACGATACTTGAAAAGATAGGGTTTGCACTTCTAAATTGGCGAGACTGTTCATACGTTTTAATAAGTGTGAAGCAGTGAAGGGAAGTGGATAAAATGACGTTAAAAGGCGTAATTGTAAATGTAGAAGAGGCAATGCTCAGAAGTAATGGGAGAATTGCTAAATCAACAATTGAAGCCATTCAGTTTGTAGAGTCAAAAGGCGTGCGCATCATCTTTGTCTCAGGTCGGAATGTACAATTTTTAAAACGGTTAGCTCGTCATACGAAAAATGATAACTATTTCGTTTCTCATGCAGGAAGTTGCATTTCAAATACAAGTGGACAATTATTGCGAAACGCACATCTTTCAGAAGAACAAACGTACGAAGTGGTTCTTTTTCTAGAAAAATTAGGCTGCAATATTCGCATTGTTCATGAAAACTTTTCAATTGGAAATCGAAATAATTTAGCGTCAAATACAATTGCCAAAGCAGTACTCGGTTATAACGAACCTCTCTTCTATCCAACGCAATTTACAGACGACTTGTCTGAAACAATACGTATTTCTCCAGTATCCGCACCCAAAATTGAAGCGCATTTTACAACAGAACAAGACGCTAAAAATGGCATACGTGCATTGCGTTCTCAATTTGCCCACTTAACGATTGCAGCCCAAAATGACCGAAGTTTAGATATTACACCACCAAACTGTTCGGTTGCAACAGCTGTTGATACAATTCTCGCGCAATATGATTTGCGGCATGAGGAGATGCTTTACATTGCAGGGGCACTAAGTGATGTTGAGGTGTACAGCAAGTGTGCGCTGAAAGTTGCAATGGCACAAAGCGACGTCTCGATTAGAGCAACTGCAGATTGGTTAACGCGTTCTGCTGACGATGATGGCGTTGCTTATGTATTAAAGGAGATTTTTCGCAAACAATTTCCACTGCCATTTTTAAAACAAATCGCAGGTAAAGAGCTATAGAATGAAAGCTAGGAGGAGCAAATTCTTTCTAGCTTTTTTTGTTAGTGTGCAGTTGTGTTTGTACATCAATTGAAATGCGTTATAATACGAAGGACTAGAGAATATAGGTGTGGTGTAAATAATGAAGATAAATGTAAGAGGAATTGAAGAGCGACATCTTCGTCCAATGCAACATGTTACGAATCTTTTTATGGAGAATGTAACAGTGGTTCGCAACGATGAGATGGCAGCGATGCAAATAGACGTAAAAATGACGGAAAATGATGATTCTGTTGAAGTGCATGTCCACTTCACATCAGAAAGTAAGGAATTTGAAAGCACGCGTATTTCTTGTTTAGTAGAAAACGACGATCTTTCAAAAAGAATGAAGAATACCTTTTTGCAAGCATATTTAGACGTACTAACAGAATACACGGGCATTTCTCAACCATGGGGAATACTAACAGGAATAAGGCCGACGAAGTTGATGCATCGCTATCGCAGAAATGGCATCCCATTGGAAATAGCTGCTCGTGAATTAAAACGTGACTATTCAATCACTGCATCAAAAATTGATCTGATGGCATCGATTGTAGAACGACAACTGAAAGTCGTACCTGATTTATATCATATTGCAGATGAAGTGAGTATTTATATCGGCATACCTTATTGCCCAACAAAATGTGCATACTGTACATTTCCAGCGTATGCCATTCTTCCTAACTTAAAAAATGTACCACGTTTTTTAGAAGGACTACATTTTGAAATAGAAAAAATCGGGGACCTACTAAAACAAATGCAAATAAAGGTAAGTAGTATATACTTCGGTGGAGGCACACCAACAAGTATTACTGCCGAACAAATGGATGCGCTCTATGCACATGTCCACGCGCACGTACCAATGCAACACGTACGCGAAGTGACAGTAGAAGCCGGTCGACCAGATACAATCACAGAAGAGAAACTAGCCGTTTTGAAAAAGTACAACATAGACCGAATAAGTGTGAATCCACAATCGTACACAGATGAGACATTACATGCCATCGGTCGACATCATACCGTTCAAGAAACGATTGATAAGTACAAGCTAAGTAGACAATGGGGAATGAACAACATTAATATGGATTTAATTGTCGGATTACCCGGTGAAAATAGTACACATATTGAGCACTCCTTGCAGCAAACAGAGCAACTAATGCCCGAGTCTCTAACAGTGCATACGTTAAGTTTCAAACGAGCAAGCGAAATGACAAAGCAAAAGGAAAAATATCCAGTCGCAAGTCGTGATGAAGTAGAAAAAATGGTACAAAAAACCGTAGAATGGACAGAAAAAAATGGCTACTGCCCTTATTATTTGTACCGTCAAAAAAACATCTTAGGAAATTTAGAAAATGTCGGATACGCCAAAGACGGCCAAGACAGTATCTACAACATCCTAATCATGGAAGAAGAGCAAAGC
>JBOFGC010000030.1:0-1743 GCA_051648945.1 Bacilli bacterium | reverse complement strand
AGGCTTCACTTCTGTTTCCGTGTTACTTTCTGGCTCTACTGGTTTTGGCTCGCTCTCTGGCGTTTCATTTCCTGGAATCAGTGCCACAATTTGATCGATGATGTTTGTAAAGAACGATACGATCCCGTTCCAAATGTCTGCAAACCATTGTGCTATGGAATCAAAAAAACCTGTTTTCAACTCTTCAAACTTTGTATTCCAATTGTCCACTGATTGCTGTAATTGGTCTTGAATTGATCCCCAATCAACATTCGCATCTTGCATACGCATCATTAATTGCGCAACATTTTGTTGTTCTGCTTCTCCAATTGTTATGCCCATTGAATTCGCCACTTCGCCAACAAGTGCTGTTACGGCCTCTTCTGTTGTAGGCATCTGCTCCGCCATTTGTAACTTCACGTTACTCATCAGATTGTTCGCAACGTCTGTGCCTAACGTATCGCCTAGTTTTGCTGTTGTAACCATTTCTTCATTTGCAACTTGTTTTTTCTCTTCGTCTATCGGCTCGCCTGTCGTCGTTTCATAGGCTTTCATAATGCCGGTTAGTGCTGCCGTTCCCGAAACGCTAAAGGGCGCCGTAACCATAACGACTGCATCCTTAAGTCCTGCTGTAATCATTGCGTTTGAATACATTTCTGGTGTTACCCAATTAATGTTATCTGTTTGAACGAGAACTCCTGTACCTGGTTCGCTCATCGTTATTTTAGATGAACTTAGTGCACGCGTACCAATTTGCGCTTTCGGAATGATTCCACCTAAATATTTGTGCTCTTCTGCATTTGTTACATATACAAGCTCTTGGCCTTCAGTAAAGCCTAACTGCGTTAATATTTGAGTTTTTTGTTCATTGCTTAAATTCGCTCCAAGTGTGTACACAGAATCACCAACAGCTACATCGGCGTTCGCAATTATACTCCCCACACACGTTGTCCATAATATACATAAGGTAATACCAATCTTCTTTAACATTCTCTCATCCTCTCTTTTCATTTATTGCATACTAGCACTATATGGTAGTACTACTGCTACTATACCATACTTGTCTAGGGCAAAAGAAAAAGACACCGTTTACTCATCAAGTCAGTAAACGGTGTAAATCCTATGTTCTCATAGGATAGAAACGGTAAATTAGGATAAAATCATCGAAAACAGAAGGTGCAACAGTTATTTACAGAATATTATCCTATTCTTGCATTATATCAAAACACGTAGTAAATTTCGAGTATGTTTTTCGTAAATTATATTTCCTCTATACTTTACAAATATTTAATGAATTTGTGAGCAAAATTATTGACACTTCAAAATTTTTTCACATTTTTTTCACATTTATTAAAAAAACCATCGATAAAACATTAGTAATAGTGATATGATGAAAAAGAAGTCAGAAAATTCACATAAAGGGGTGGATATATTCGTGAGTAAACATGACGACCACAAAGACTTAAATCTCACCGGCACGTTTATTAGTGTTTTATTAGTTGCTGGCGTGATTGTTGGTTTATGGAGTTACATTTGGAATCTATATTTATCACGCTAAAGGGGGATGAAGTGCATGCACAAGTTAGAAAAGATTTGGTTAGCCATCGGGACGCTTGCTCTCGCAACATTTCTCGTAATTCTTGGCGTAACCGCGTTCCGCTTTGGAGCGGACACTGCAGGTGGTCACAAGGCAATTGACCCTGCAAAAATTGAACAAACACCGCCATTTGACAACCCAGGTATAGTTGAAATGCCGGACGGAAG
>JBOFGC010000029.1:0-3064 GCA_051648945.1 Bacilli bacterium | reverse complement strand
GGCGATACAAACTGGTTTGAAGGTCTGACGCTACTTGCGACGTATGCCATTATGGGGATTGGGTTTTATTTTCTATAAAAACTAGTGTTATTTGGTCGCGAGCGTTAATTTTGCGGAAGTGTCCGCTCTGCCAAGCACCTCCGCGTCCTGCGGGGCACGCCGTGAGCCTCCTCGTCGCAGAAAACGCTCCTGCGGGGTCTCACTTGGCGGCCTGATTCCGCGGGAGTCTACGGTGCTTGGCTCCGCTCCCACTTTACTGAATACTGAACGCGCGTGTTTACTTTTTATCCATTGGTTTTGAAAATCCTGTACGTGCATAGCTGCTTTTAATAACGTGTGTCCTCGTCTTCTGTAGGTGAGGATTTTTTGATTTCTAAACTTCTAACGTATAAAATATCGCTTTTGCAAAAAACTATATCTACAAGTGATTTTTTATAGATGGAGGAATGGATATGAAACGAGTGTGGTATACAATCGTTTTCACAATGCTTTGTATTAGTGCAAGTGTAACATTCGTGGGTTTGTCAGGAGCTGAGGTGAAAATACCGAGTTCGGTCGTTGATATTGCAAAGGATAATACGTATCCAAATCCAACACCAGACATTCCACAGTTAGAACCGAGTAAACTAGCAGCGGAATTGCTACAATCAGCAAATGTTGGTATTACGAATCCCGTCTTAATAAAAATGCTTAATGAAACGAGCATTAATAAAGCACCGCTCGCGGTTGGTTTTAAAGCGAAAATTTATTTAGGTCATTGGCCGCTCAGTTATAAATCGGAAAAGTCGACAATGAATTGGTCATATAAAAAAGTAAATGCGAATTTTTATGACAATCGTACAGGCGATGAAACATATCGAATGCGTTATGTGCAACATACGCAACAACATATTCGTGGTGGCCTTACAATCAATGTTGAAAATACAGAACAAGTGAAGAGCATGATTATGATTGCTGCAATGAAAAATACGAATTTACCGCTTTCTTTTAGTACAATCATCGGAGAGAATACAAAAAAAGAGAACATTTATCATATTTCCCCGAAACAGCTCGGCTATTTGTCAGCGTACGTTCCTGCTGTGAATGAAAAAGGGAAAGTGACGTTTGGTGAAGTCTATTTGCACATCGATGGTGGAAAGCGTTCGATTGAAGTAGAAAACGTTACGAGCCACGGCATCGGTGCGTGGATTCCGCTTCAAGATTATATTCATTTAAGTTTCATGACGAGTCGAAAGCCATTATAATGAAAAGCTGGGCAAAACTTTTTTGCCTGGCTTTTCGTCTATTAATTATAGATAGAATGAAGGAAATAAGAAGGGACTAACAATGAATAGACAGAATAATAAAATTTTAGCAATTGCATTTGCAAGTAGTTTAGTTATTGGCGGCGTGAGTTTAGTGTTTTTACCGAAGCATTCATTTTCAAAGTTTGAAAATCGCAATCTTGCTTCATTTCCTGAACTTACGAAAGATAGTGTAATTGATGGTTCGTTTACGAGTGAATTTGAAACGTATATCCAAGACCATTTCCCAGTTCGAAATGCGTGGATTTCAAGTAAAACAAAACTTGATTTAGTGCGAGAAAAAACGTTTGTTCAGGGAGTGCATGTAACCGACCAGGATATAATGCTCGAAAATCTTTCTGCGCCTGATAAAGAAGATTTGGAGCGGTCTGTACGTTTACTGACGAGTTTCAGAGAGAGAATCTCGGGCGTACCATTTAAGGTGGTCTATACTCCAAATAAAAATGTGCAGCTAGTAGATCAGTATCCGTCTTACATCGATTACGGTTGGTTAGCTGAAAATAAAAAACAAATGGTTGATACATTAGAGAGTAAGAACGTCGATGTGATTGATTTGAGTGGAGCGGGCTTTTTTGATGAGACACTGTACTTTAAAACGGACCATCATTGGAATGGGCGTGGTGCTCAGAAGGGATTCGCACTATTATCAGACGCTCTTGGTCATCCTTTCAAACAACCAACACAAGTAGCACTTGATGGCGAATTCATGGGAAGCTTAAATCGCAAACTGTTTGGTTTGAAAGACGAAAGTGAACAATTAAGTGTCCCACGATATGATAATAAAAACATTAAAATCGAAACAGACTATGGTCCACAAACTTGGGACGAAGTATTCTTTACTAAACCGAAAGCAAACGAACGCTGGACGTATGAAAATATGTACATGGATAATTTAGCGATGTTGAAATCTGTAAATAAGAACGCGCCAATTAAAGAGAAAATTATCGTCATTAAGGATTCTTTTGTTCATGCGATGATGCCACATTTTGTTCAGCAGTATGAGGAAGTTGTTATGGTCGATAGTCGCTGGTATCGTATGCAATTTTTTGGCGATTTAGTCGATAGTGAAAAGCCAGATTCGGTACTGTTTATTGTAAATGATGGGAACTTAACGGGTGAGAGTTATACATATTTACGATGATGTGAATGGGGGTAGCTAGGTTTAAGAACAATTGGCGTGAGAGGGCAGAGTTATCTGATGTTGCGTCGTTGTACAGGAAGTCGATGTCGAGATACGGGAATACGCGAGTTAGACACTTAAATACGCGAGTGAAACTCCGAAAGTCGAATGTCAGTAACCTGAATCTGAAAACGAGGACCTGTAAATCAAGTACTCCCCCAACACCCATTATGTGCCCCACTATTTAAACCGTTATTAAATTCGTATACGAAAAACCCGACCACTCCGAAGACAGGAGTGGTCGGGTTTCACTTTGTTTAGAGCAATGATTTTTGTTTTTGAAAATCGATGTCGTTATAATACACATCTTTGACAAGAACATTGGGTCCAACACATTGCACGCTTGGACAATGACACGTTAATGTTTTTGCAAGTGGGCGCTCGAGCCAACGATCGAAACAAAGTGGTAAAGAATCGCCGTTCACATTTCCAACTGCTGGCTCATCGCCAAAATCAGTAACGATAACGTCGCCAGTAAAGATGTTTACGTTCAAACGAGAACGACCATCGGGGTCGTTCCGTACCGTCACATTACGTTCTGCGCGTAATCGTTGAATGAGTGCGAGATGTTTTTCGTTTG
>JBOFGC010000028.1:0-1417 GCA_051648945.1 Bacilli bacterium | reverse complement strand
GTGACATACCATATAAATTTTCTTAAATTCAATTTGAATTGGCGTAGGCATTTCGTTTATGTTTTGCTCTAGCGTTAATAATCTCTTTCGACTTAAAGAAACGACCTCCATTAAATATTCAAATGCTTCTTTCGGTCGTTCGTATTCATGGTTAATTTTTATGTACTGTACTTCTTTTTTATTTAATAGTTCCTTCCTTAGTGTAAAACCATGAAAAATCGATTCAATCCATATCGCTACATTTAGTATAAAAATAATTGTTATTAAGATACTTTTCTCTGGAAGGATGTACATAGAAAGTCCTGTACTATACGCACATACCGAATAAATAAGCGCATACGAGTTTAACTCATTTCGATTCAATTTTTTTGCGCTATATACAAATGTAATAAAACTTGTTACCCCAAATGGAATGAATAAAAACATAAACATAAATTTTCGTACCGTTGATTGTTTAACCACTTTTTTCAACTCCTAATTTGGCCCGTCCCCTTCACTACATACTTTGTCGTCGTTAATTCCTTCAGCCCCATAGGCCCCCTTGCATGTAATTTTTGTGTGCTAATTCCAATTTCTGCTCCAAATCCGAATTCTTCCCCATCTGTAAATCTTGTTGATGCATTCACGTATACTACCGCTGAGTGAATTCGATTTAAAAATTGCTCCGCATGATTTTCTATAGTTGTTACAATTGTATCACTATGATGAGAACCATAAAAGTTAATATGGTGAATAGCTTCGTCTAATTGCCGAACCGTCTTTATCGCGATTGTTTTCTTTAAATACTCTTCATACCAATCACCATCATTCGCTTCCTTTATCGTTTCGTCGTATGCACGCACATTCCAATCTCCACGCACTTCAACATCATTTTCTTTAAATGCTTGAAGTAATTTCGGTATGATTTTGGGCGCAATTTCTTCGTGGACAATTATTTTTTCTAAAGCATTACAAACAGATGGTCGTGATACTTTACCATTCAATGCAATACGTACTGCCATCTCTTCATCACAGTCTGCATCGATATAAAGGTGACAGTTTCCCGTACCTGTTTCAATGACTGGTACAGTAGCGTGTTCAATGACGGTTTTTATTAAACTTGCGCCACCTCTTGGAATTAACACATCGACATATTCATTACATGTCATCAAGGCTAACGCACTCTTTCGGTCACTATCTTCAATGAGTTGAATGCAATCCATAGGAAGTCCACTTGTTTTCAGGGCCTTTCGTAAAATTTGAACAATCGCTTTATTTGTCCGCAGTGCTTCCTTACCACCACGTAACATGACGCTGTTTCCTGATTTTAAACATAGGGCCGATGCGTCACACGTCACATTTGGTCGAGATTCATAAATCATTCCAATGACACCGATTGGAACTCTACGCTTACTTATAAGAAGCCCATTTGGAACAG
>JBOFGC010000027.1:0-2763 GCA_051648945.1 Bacilli bacterium | reverse complement strand
GTGGGAAGTTGTACGCAAGTGCGAGCATTTTGTACGCAAGTCGTGCGAAGTTGTACGCAAGTGAGGGGAAGTTGTACGCAAGTCGAAGGAAGTTGTACGCAAGTCAGGGTAAGTTGTACGCAAGTCGAAGGAAGTTGTACGCAAGTCGTGGGAAGTTATACGCAAGTCGAAGGAAGTTATACGCAAGTCAGGGGAAGTTGTACGCAAGTGAGAGCAAGTTGTACGCAAGTAAGAGCAAGATGTATGCAAGTCGAGGCAAGTTATACGCAAGCGAGAGCCATTCAAACAAAAAATAGATGAGTTTAACGAAACCTAAAAATACACATAAATGGTTAAATCGTAAAAAAAACAGACCTAAAAAGGTCTGTCTACAAATAATCTTTCATATAGCGACGAATATCGTCAACATAGCGTGCGTCTTTTGGTGCGTAGAGTGTAATTGCTTTGCCTGAATCACCCGCACGTCCTGTTCGACCGATACGGTGAACGTATGAGTCGACGTCTTGTGGGATGTCGTAATTGATTACGTGTGTAACACCTTCAACGTCGAGTCCGCGAGCGGCCACATCAGTTGCTACAAGGTATTGTAGTTTTGCTGATCGGAAATCTTTTAGTACACGTTCACGTTTTGCTTGGGATAGTTCACCGTGTAGTTCGTCGACAATCATGTTTTGTTCTTTTAACTGAGAACATAGTTTTGATGCACGGCGAATGGTACGGCACAAAATTACGGCTAAAAATGGACGCTCTTCATCAAGAATGGAAAGAAGCGTATCAATTTTGCGTCGGTCTGTCGTTTCAATTAACTCTTGCTTGATCGTACGAACCGTTTTTTCTTCTGGTGCGACCGTAATTTCTACACTGTTTTGCATGAAGAAATAGGCGACATCACGAACTTCAGGATGAAGTGTTGCACTGAACAAACATGCTTGTACAGATTCTGGGATAAATTCGAGAATGTATTTTACTTCAGGTAAGAAACCCATACGTAACATTTCGTCGCCCTCGTCAAGAATGAACATGGAAACATCACTCAATGAAATTGTTTCGCGACGTAAATGGTCAATGAGACGACCTGGTGTAGCGACGATGATTTGAGCACCACGGCGTGATTTCTTTATTTGAGCTTCAACGTCTTGTCCGCCATACACGGCAAGCGATTGAATTTCTGGTATGTTAGCAGTTAATTTTTGTATTTCGTTCGTAATTTGTAGCGCTAATTCGCGTGTTGGTGTAAGGATAAGTGCTTGTACATTTTTAGAGGAACGATCTACTTTTTGTAAGATAGGCAGTACAAACGCCAATGTTTTTCCTGAACCAGTTTGTGCTTGGGCGAAAATGTTTTTTCCATCTAGAAAAGCAGGAATCGTTTCTGTTTGGATTGGTGTAGGGCTATTAATTCCCTGTGCAAATAAAGCTTTACCGAATGCCTTTGAAAGGCCAAGTTCTGTGAATGTTTTCAATATATAATGCTCCTTAAGTTCATGTTCTACTACCGTATTATACAGACGAAATGGAAAGTTTACAAATGTATATACATAATCTGCTAGTAAAATGTGCTATACTAAAATGATTACAAAGATATAATGGAGGTACTATGCTAACTTTTGATGAAAAAATTTCGATTATAAATGAATTTTCACAATTAGAGAGACATAATGTTTCACTTGGGCGTGTGAATTTTCAAATGAAAGAAAGTAATTCAGATAAGAAAAATGTCGTTTACCATCTTCATCCGAATGGAAATGGTTTTGTGTATACAGAAGAGCTCGAAGAATATGAGAGCAATGATAAAGGATATACAAATATTCGTGATTTTTCTTCAGAGCAATTACGAGATTGTTTAACACTTTCTATAGGTAGTTTAACGATTGCAGAATGGTCTTTTGAAACGGCTTACCGCGAAACGTGGAAAGATGAATTTGATAATGAATTAACGCTCACTGATGAAGTAGATATTTGGAACGTGTATGCAGGTGATGCATTAGACGGTACATTTGTTACATACAATCAAGCGGCAAGTTATTTACATGAAGAAGGATTTAAAAAAGTAAAATAGTGAAATCCCTAACGATGAGTTAGGGGTTTTTTTGTTAGCACAATTCATAAGTGCCATTAGCAATGAAATATGTACGTCATATAACGGTAATGACAATTGTCATACCCACTATATGATGATTGTAAGATAAAAGGGAAAATTAGGAAAACGTCCACAAACTAGACATTTTTAAAACGGTAAATCACTTTTTGACCGACTATACTAATCTTATCAAAAGCAGTAGCTAAACAATAGTCGAGGTGAATTGATATGACTTTACAACCATTAACAATCGGTAATTTTACAGCACAACTTCCAATCATTCAAGGTGGAATGGCCGTCCGAATTTCTACAGCAAATTTAGCAGCGGCAGTAGCGAATGAAGGTGGAATCGGAATTATTGCAGGAACAGGAATGAGTACGACGGAATTGCGTGAAGAAATTAGGAAAGCTCGTTCGATGACTGACGGACCTATTGGTGTGAATGTTCTATTCGCAGTTACGCAATTTTCGGAACTGGTGCAAGCTGCAATGGATGAGGGAATTGATTTACTCATTTCCGGCGCAGGCTTTTCTCGCGACATGTTCAAGTGGGGAAAAGAAAGTAATACACCAATTGTACCTGTTGTGTCATCGTTACGTTTTGCAAAACTAGCTGAACGATTTGGTGCAAGTGCAATTGTTGTAGAAGGAAAAGAAGCAGGTGGTCATTTAGGTACTGAAGA
>JBOFGC010000026.1:0-2832 GCA_051648945.1 Bacilli bacterium | reverse complement strand
AAAAATATAGAAGCATTGGCAATAGCGGGCTAATAACCAATCCTTCTGTTGTTGAACCGGAGGAACTTCGGAGATCGCCTAATAAAAAAACAACCCGATAGGATTGTGTTCTTAGGAATCCCCCACTTCAAATTTTCGTTAGAAAATTAAGTGGTGGGTAGTTCAATATTAAGTCTGAAAAAGATGTTGCTGTTTCAGTAATAACTCGAAAAATTACACCGTTTAAACTGAGTAAAGAAGTATTTGAATGGAACAAAAAGAACGTTGAAATTGAAGTGTTGAATCCTAAATAATCCAAAGTGAAAAACAGGAAAAAGTACGGATGTGTAGTACCGTGCTTTTTTCCTGTTTTTAAGGATGATTAGAAAAATATACGCCCTTTATCGTGGAATATAAAGATTGAGCGCGATGAAAATAATCACTCATTTTGTTTAACCTGCTTCAAACGTAATAAGCGGTCGTTCTGGTGTTATATACGGTGTTCTACTTCGGATGTCTCCGAAACTTCTTTTGATTAGGACATACTCGCCACTGCTGTCTTCATTCAAAATCACGATAGCAGATACATCATCGCGATATTCTAAATTTAAGTTTGTTCGAATCCGAAATCCTAATTTTTCTTCCATCATTTCTTTTGTCGTATAAGGTCCGAAAATATATGCTCTGTACCAATTTGTAGGATGAACCTTTTTCAAGTTGATTGCCTTTTGTTCAGAAGTAATATAATCATTAAGTGTTTTTTCTAACGCTGTATTGTGCTTAATTTCTTTCGTTGACATGATGTATGTTACAATGATACCAATTGAAACGACAATGAGTACGATTAATAGCGTTTTTTTCATATGATACACATCCTGTACGTTATATTTTCAATCCATACTCTATACACTACACAAAAAGTAAAGAATATTCAAACATCTTACAAAAAAGTGTGAATTTAGGCATAGAATCCAAGTTGTTACGTGTAAAACAAAAGGAATTACATAAAAATGATAATGTTGCGTATAAATTACAGGTTAGTTTGCCAAAAATAATTGACGTAATGAAAGTTTTTCCATAAAATATGAACTATCTATATAAAGTTATGGCGTTGAGAAGAAGGAGTACCTTCTGCGGATTTGTTTGCGTGAAAGAGAGTATGTTCTTAGGCTGGAAAACATACAAAAACAAAAGTCGTGTTGGGAAGTAGTCTTTGAGCTGAGTTGCTGAAACCACTTTGGAAGTATGCAAATCCGATTCGCACACGTTATCGTGCATGAAAAGTGTAAGAAGAGCAATGCTCTTTTTAAATGTAAGGTGGTACCGCGGATACAACTCTATTCGCCCTTCGTTTTAATGAAACGAGAGGGGAATAGAGTTTTTTTTATTTTACTCTCGCAAGTCACAACAACTATAAAGGAGGGTCATTTCAATGACTGAACAAAGCAAAGAATTAGGCACAAAATACGACCCGCGTGCTGTAGAAGAAGGACGCTATCAAAGTTGGTTAGATGGAAAATATTTTGAAGCTACAGGTGACGAAAGCAAACAACCGTACACAATTGTAATTCCCCCACCAAACGTAACAGGTAAACTACATTTAGGTCACGCGTGGGACACTGCACTTCAAGACATCTTAACGCGAACAAAGCGTATGCAAGGTTTTGATGTATTATGGTTACCTGGAATGGACCATGCTGGTATTGCAACGCAAGCGAAAGTAGAAGAAAAATTACGTGCAGAAGGTGTTAGTCGTTATGACCTTGGACGTGAAAAGTTCTTAGAAAAAGCGTGGGAATGGAAAGAAGAATATGCATCGCACATTCGTGAACAGTGGGCAAAAATCGGTCTCGGTTTAGACTACTCACGTGAGCGCTTCACATTAGATGAAGGGTTAAACGAAGCGGTACGCAAAGTTTTCGTAACGCTTTATGAAAAGAAATTAATTTATCGCGGCGAATATATCATCAACTGGGACCCGCAAACACGTACAGCACTTTCTGACATCGAAGTTATTTACAAAGATGTTGAGGGCGCACTTTATCACTTCCGTTATCCATTAACTGACGGTTCAGGCTACATTCAAGTGGCAACAACGCGTCCGGAAACGATGCTAGGTGATACGGCTGTTGCGGTTCATCCAAAAGATGAGCGCTACCAACATTTAATCGGCAAAACGGTAACACTTCCAATCGTAGGACGTGAAATTCCGATCGTTGCAGATGATTATGTAGAGATGGAATTTGGTAGTGGCGCTGTTAAAATTACACCAGCACATGACCCGAACGACTTTGAATTAGGAAATCGTCATGATTTACCACGCATTCTCGTAATGCATGACAACGGTACAATGAACGACGCAGCAGGCCCTTATGCAGGTATGGACCGTTTCGCTTGTCGTAAACAAATCGTAAAAGATTTGCAAGAAGCTGGTGTTTGCGTTGAAATTGAAAAACATATGCACAACGTTGGTCATTCAGAGCGTAGTGGCGCTGTTGTTGAACCATACTTATCGACACAATGGTTCGTAAAAATGCAACCTTTAGCAGACGAAGCAATTGCGCTTCAAGCAAAGGAAGATGAAAAAGTAAATTTCGTACCAAACCGTTTTGAAAATACATACATGCGCTGGATGGAAAACATTCGTGACTGGTGTATTAGTCGTCAGTTATGGTGGGGCCACCGCATTCCTGCTTGGTATCATAATGAAACTGGTGAAGTGTATGTTGGCATGGAAGCACCTGCAGACGTAGAGAACTACACACAAGATAACGACGTATTAGACACTTGGTTCTCAAGCGCACTTTGGCCGTTTTCAACAATGGGCTGGCCGAACGAAGAGTCCGTTGATTT
>JBOFGC010000025.1:0-2175 GCA_051648945.1 Bacilli bacterium | reverse complement strand
CTCTTTAAACATTCGAAACAACCGTGAACGGTCTTGCACATACACATGACTAATTCGATTGTTTTTCACAAGCGTAAGGAGTGTTCGCATACATTCACGTTCACTAGCTGTATTTTTAACTGCAGAAACACCATCTTCGTCAAATATCATGACAAGGTGTGTTGGTATGGTGTTGCGATAGGGCTCGTCGAGTGTGACTTGGGTTTTGATATCTTGTGAATCGCCACTGACTCGACGTAAAAACACATGTTTTCTTTCGATTGCAATTTCATTCTTTTTCATTGATTGTTCCTCCCTTTTGTAAAAGCTTGTACCAAATTTCTGCTTGGATGTCGTGCGGAATTTGGCTCTTCTGTAGGATTAACTTAATTAAGAGTTCCTCTACCCATCGTTCAAGCAAGGGGTTATTCATCCGTTCTTCTACAAGTTTGATTCGTTTCACTGTCTTCACCTCCTGCGAACTAGCATTGACAGTGTTCGCAGAAAGTAGACGTCCTGTGTTTAAAAGTAATCTTCCGCTGTTTCAGGATTGGTTTTCGTTTTAAAAGAAAACATGGGTGTATCATTCGAAGCTTGTGCTACTTTCTCGAAAAGTTGGAATATCGGGTCAACGTCGGCTTCGCTAAGTGTAGAACGCGTAGTGTGAGATGTATCCTCGTGTTTTTCTTCTTTTTCTTCAAGCTGCTTTTCATCAAAAAGATCGAAGATATTGGGTGTGTGTAGCTCTTCCACCGTTTTTTTCTCATTGTTGTTCGTGACCACTGGTTTCGTTGTCACGGTTGGATTACCGAAATCATCCGTGAAAGATTGTTCGTGTTTGTGTGACTGTTTTTCGACAGCAGGTATAGAAAGCACAACAGAATCAGCTTCCATTTGTGAGAGATTTTTAAGCAGTGACTGATGAGACGCTTGAAGTGCTATCCATTGTTTGTATAGAAAGGGTGAGATTTCATGAGTTTGGTTCATTTCACGAAATGTGTCTTCAAATGTATTTTTTGAAGTTTTTAAGTTAAACATTTTGTTTTCCTCCTGAAGTGGTTTTTCTGTTAGAGGTTGAATCTCTAACTTGTGTATATCGAAACCACTACAGGGTGAAAAGTCAATCGTAATTTTATGTTTTTATCCATATTTAAGTTTTTGTGACAAAAAATGTAACTTTAACTACTAAATATTTACAAAAAAAACAATTCTATGGCTCATCACCATAACCTGTGGTTGACATTTTTAAAATATATAAAATTCTGATTTTTTATATTAAAAAAGCGAAAACTCATGTATCGTATTTGTTGTCGAGACAAAACACGAGGGGAGTTTTCGCTTTGTATTCTAATTTTATCAAATCACTATTACCATTGCCATCTTTTTTTGAGGTTTCTCTCCCATCTGATGAAGAACCAACTGTTTTCCCTGTAAAAGTAGGTGCGTATACAGTACCTTGTCCTTTGTGCCAAAAGAAAACGATTCGGCACGCACAAATGAAACGTCGTTTTCGTCATAGTTATGGTTGGCATGTTGGATTGATTTGGATTGAAATCATGATTCCACGACATCGTTGTTTTTCTTGTGATCTCACGTTTACATATGACTTTGATCTAGGGCTTGTCCAAGCGTCATCTGCAATGTTTCGCAAAGAGATTTTCCGACGTTGTCATAACAGGTCCATCGCCGATGTTGCACGTGAATATGGACTCCCTTATACGACTGTCGAGCGATGGTTTTACTTATATGCACCAGATGAATTACCGAATGAAACAGCCACGAATATCTGTATCGATGAGTTCGCATTACGCAAAGGGCACAACTATGCGACGAGTGTTTTAAATGCGGACACTGGTCGTATTTTGGCAATTGTTCCTCGTCGAGATGAAAATGCAATTACTGCGGTTTTACAGAAAGTAACCGGACCTATTCGCTCGGTGGTCAGTGATTTTGCGCCAGCGATGGCGAATGCAATTCATACCGTTTATCCAACAGCGATTCATGTGCTTGATCGCTTTCATCTCGTGCAATTTTTCACAGATGCCCAACAACGAAGACGGCGTTATCTAGGTGAAGCAAAAAAGCACCATAAATCGAGATTTATTGACCGATGTTTGGCGCGACGGCCCGAACAATTAACGGAAGAAGAACGTGAATTTGTTGCACAATGGCAGCAGGAAGATTTCACGACAAAAC
>JBOFGC010000024.1:0-4043 GCA_051648945.1 Bacilli bacterium | reverse complement strand
ATACACACAATGCTCAGTATGAAACATCGGTAAATGTTGATGGATTGTAAGTTCTACTTTTTGTTGATCTACACGAGAAAGTAAATCCATCATTTGGGCAATATTTAAATCATACGACGGTGTGAATAAATCAATTCCTTTACGAAGAAATACTTCCGCACTCATATGATTACTAATATTTAATGAGTAGTCACCAACTATTTCACATTCTGGTGAATTTTCGTTGTAATACTGTAACGCGCCTAGGCTACGCACAAGAATTCCATCTGGTTTTAATCGACTAATCGTACGTAAGAATCCATTTTCACCTGGCATATGGATGCGTGGTGTACTTAGAATGATTGGTTTATTATGTTTTCGTGCAATCTCAACCGCTTCTTTGTATTGATTTAGAAATTCGAAATCACATGTTACAACATCAACATCACTCTCACATGCAGCTTGTGTCTGTTCGATTGTACGGCAAAGTGCAACGAGTTCGCCTTTTCGCCATTCGTTTACACTACGATGGTTGGTTTGTAATTTTGATATTTCATTTACTGTATACTGACGTTTTGCTTTTCGTAACGCTTCGAGTTGTTCAACTGCGATTCTACGGACGCTATTTATCGCTTTAACCGGGATGATTACACCCATTTGTAAATCATTATTAAGATTTTCAAGAACGAATAACGTATTTCCTAAACGGCCAAGTTGTTCTGTTAAATATGGCGTGTCTAACGGTCGTTTATTTGCAATTTCAAGTAGTTCTTCGGATTGCACGGTAACAACATTTACTGTCGCTACATCTGTCCATGTTGTGCTCATCGGTTCGCCAACACTGCCCCAAACAGAAATATCCACTGGGAATTTCAAGTCGTTACGATCACTTTTGAACGTTTGTTGCAGAGCGCGGTCTAATGCCGGATCGTTTGTTTTCCACACGCGATTTCCTTTTTGGATGCGGCGCAAGGCAATGTCATTTCGACCAAAAGCAATGGCAAAAATCCCTTGGTTCACTTCACCTTCCAATTTCCGTCCGTTGCGGTCGTATAAATCATAAATACGTCCACCTTCTTCTTTTTCTTGCGGTTTAAAGCGGTCAAAAACAAGTCCATCTCCACGTTTTATTGGTGCACCCACTTTAACGAGTACAGAATCTTTTTGCACTTCGATAACTTCACCAACATACACTCCACGACTTTTCGGGTATGTCCCATCAAGAAGTAGTCGATGATTTGTTCCTTTTAGAAAACCGTGCGTGAAGCCGCGGCTGAAACTTTGCTCAAGTTCACGAATTTCTTCTTTTGACGGTCTGTACTCTTCATTTTCAAAATATGCATCAATTGCTTTACGGTATTTCTGTGTCACATTGGCCACGTATTCTGGGGATTTTAATCGCCCTTCTACTTTAAACGTGTGAACACCCGCTTCGATAAGTTCCGGTACAATATCAATCGCAGCTAAATCTTTTGGACTTAATACATAGGCAACATCACCTAATGGATGAAGTTCGCCATCAACATTTAAGTCATACGGTAAACGACATGCTTGTGCACATTCTCCACGATTTGCAGAACGACCTCCTAGTACTTCTGAAGTTAAGCATTGTCCAGAATAACTTACACACAACGCTCCGTGAACAAACACCTCAAGTGACACGTCTGTGCTATCTGCAATTTTCTTTATATGCTTGATGCTATTTTCTCGACCGAGAACCATCACTTCTAAATCCCATTCATCAAACCATTTGACTGCTTCGGGCGAAGTTACCGTCATTTGTGTTGACCCATGAATTGGAAAATCAGGAGAAATACTTCGAATTAAGTCAACTAGACCTAAATCTTGTACGATAAGCGCATCAACACTTGCATCTATACACGAACGAATAAGATGTTCTGCACTTTCTAATTCATCTTCAAACATTAAAATGTTCAACGTAACATAACCACGTACATCGTGTGTATGTAAATAAGTCATAATTTCTTGTAAGTCTTCTATTTGGAAATTTTTTGCACGAACGCGTGCATTAAATTTATCGATACCAAAAAAGATAGCATCTGCACCGTTTGCTACTGCTGCACGAATCATTTCCCAATTCGACGCAGGTGCGAGTAACTCAACATTTCGTTTAATTTTCTTCAAATCTTCTTCCTCCATTTCACATCGACTTCTATTGTACCATTTCAAACGTTTTTTTCAACGTTTCTTGACTTTTCCTCACTCTATTTGCTACAATTCTCATTTAATTTTCACTTAACACTACCCATTCTAACCAATTTTTTGGTTCCTACGCAAAAAAAGAACCTGAATCACAAAATGAATCAGGTCCTTTCTATTCTAATGTAACACTGTTATTAAAATGAACGAGTAGTATAATCGATGATTGTACAAGTTCATCTGTCGCGCTACTATTTTCATACACAATCAAAGCATCATCACGTATGTTACAAAACTTCGACCATAACTCTTCATTTACTCCGTTACTTTTTAATTTGAAAGAAGAGATTAACAACTCTCCGAGAAGAACTTTATCATAGCGAATTTCCATATTGTCCACTACTTCAACTAACTCTTTGTATAGTGTAGACAATTGTTCTTTGTCTGGAGAACACTGAAGAACTTCATTTGCCTTTTTCATTATATTAGAAAAAGCTGAATAACTTTCTGAACTATAATGAAAGGGACTTCTTTCCTTTTCTTGTCCGATATAATCAACAATTTTTGTCTCTAAAGCTTGCATTCTATCCTCACCACAAATGAATTTAATTGTACCTTATTCTAAGTATAAACAATTCCTACAATAAAAACATCATCTAGAAGACTTATGTTCAGAAGAATTCGCTACAAAAACATAGAACAATTCACTGGGAAAATCACTAATAAAATCCATTTAGAGGGGCTTTTTTCCTAATCAAATTGACTTTACGTTTTACATACTTCTACTTCCTCTTCGTGCGCGCAAATACATCCTTTATGCGTTAATTCAATCCATTCCTCATTTGTTAATCCTAAATAATATGTATCCCAATGTGATTTATCACAAAAATGTCCAATCCGATTTTTATATCCCGTCGTTGGTATTTCTTTTTTACAGTACATACACTTCATTTCAACACCGCACTTTCTTTTTTCTATCTTGATGAATTCTAACTCGTGATCACATCTTTGTCAAAATGAAAGTAATGAATGCATATCATAACATTCTTTCTCTAAGGCGATACTTACATTTTTGTTTGTAATTTTTCCTGCGAACGTATTCACACCTAAGCGTAAGGATGCATTTTGACTTGATGCAGTTTCTATACCGTCGTTGGCAATCTCTAAAATATATGGCATCGTTACATTCGTAAGTGCAACGGTCGCAGTACGTGGCACAGCACCTGGCATATTAGAAACAGCATAGTGAATGACACCTTCACTGACATACGTCGGTTCGTCATGTGTCGTCGGTCCAATCGTCGTTTCAAAAACGCCACCTTGGTCTACGGCTATATCGATCATTACACTTCCACTTTCCATCCCCATAACCATGTCTTTGCTCACCAATTTAGGTGCACGGGCTCCTGGAATGAGTGCGGCACCGATGACCAAATCAGCATTACTTACACTTTTACTTATATGATATGGATTACTCATCAGTGTCGTTATATCTCTTCCAAACAAAGCGTCTAACGTACGCAACACTTCATAGTTATTGTCAAGAACAATCACTTCCGCACCCATGCCAACAGCAATGTTAATGCTCTGCGTTCCTGCTACACCACCTCCGATAATTACGACGCGGCCACGCCGTACACCGGGCACACCTCCGAGTAATATCCCTTTTCCGCCTTGATGTTTTTCTAATAAATGAGCACCGATTTGAACACTCATCCGTCCTGCAACTTCACTCATCGGCATGAGTAACGGAAGTTTCCCGTTTGAAAGCTGTACCGTTTCATAGGCTACTGTCGTTACTTTTTTTTCTATTAACTGTTTCGTTAATTCTGGTTCAGCTGCAAGGTGTAAATATGTACAAAGTATAAGTCCTTCTTGAAAATATTTATATTCTGACGCAATCG
>JBOFGC010000023.1:0-2251 GCA_051648945.1 Bacilli bacterium | reverse complement strand
GATTTCTGCGTTATACAGAAGAATATCTGCAGCCATGAGCGGTGGATACGTAAGTAGAGCCGCGCTTACCATTTCTTTTCCGTTCGATTTATCTTTAAATTGCGTCATGCGCTCTAATTCGCCAATCGAAGCGACACATTGCATAATCCAACCGAGCTCGGCATGTTGGCTTACTTCTGATTGAATAAAAATGGTTGCTTTGGCAGGGTCGATGCCACATGCAACGTACAAAGCGGCTAAGTTGCGAATGTTTTCACGCAATTGTTTTGGTTCTTGGTTCACTGTAATGGCATGTAAATCAACGATACAAAAGAAACATTCATTGTCATGCTGTAACGATTGAAATTGTTTGACTGCGCCTAAGTAATTGCCGAGTGTCAATGAACCACTTGGCTGAATGCCTGATAAAATTCTACTCATAAATAATTCCTCCTAAAATAAAAAAAGGCCCTCTCGTCATATAGGGACGAAAAGACCGTGGTACCACCCTGATTAGTGCAAAAAACACACTCACTCTACACTCATAACGCGAGTTCCACGCAACTACACTCGTGCATAGTTGAAGCTCCGAAAGCCCACTTCCAAAAAACGTTTGGGTGCATTTTTCACCAATCACGCACTCTCTTAAACCAGGGACGATTTTTGTACTCATTTCATCATTGCATATTATAGTTTTAGATTTGTATACCAATGCATCGTTCTAGCAAATACAATCGATCGATACACGTCATTAAGGAGTGTATCGTTTTAAAGAACAATCGGCTAGAAAAGCTGCTACTTCTTCGACAATTTCAAGAAGTACTGTATATAAGTTATATCTTATCAAAATACATGTGTAAAGTACAATGAAAAACAAAGGTTTGTAACTACGATATAACCACAATATTAGATGAAAGTAGATAGTAGAAAGGATGCAGCACAACTACATAGTCCAAGAATAACCAAGGGTTTTTTCCAAGCAAAGGATCTTGATGCATACAAATAGCTCTTATCTTTTGCTTTATCTTGTTCGCGTTCGTCTTCAGTCTTCATTTGTTCGCTTTGCTTGTTCAGTGAACGTGTGAATCTACGCATAGAATAGTGCCATACGTTAAATACCCCACCTTCAACGATGAGGAGTAGTAAACCTAGAAGAAGGCAAAGAAGACCAAGAGTAAAAGAACTGTCAATAAAATTACGTAGAAAAGAGAAACTGGTTTGCGTAAGACTATAAACAAGGGAAAGTCCGACAGTTCCTCCTAGTAAAATAAAATACCGATTCATATCAAGTCCTCCATATACGTGTGTTGTTATTATTTTAACATATAATATAGAAGAACTAAGATACCGATACCTTTATTTATAAAATTACGAATAGTAGGAATATTAATATAATATGAACTTTACGTTTAAACAGAAAGAAAAGTATTGCAAAATGTTGAAGGAGTTGTGTATACTACAAAAAACAAAGATTTTCTAAAATAACATATTCTAGGTAATTGAAATAATCAGAAAAATGTTTTATCTTTATAAATGCAAGGTATATGAATAAGTATGTATGGAGAAACAGAGTTGACAAGAAGTTATACATTGTTATACTCTTTATTGTATAAAATTAAATTTCTGAATAAATATTATTCATTTGATTTTTTGCCACAATACACATTTTGTTCAAATACCGCTTGATAAAGTAAGACTAACGTTGAATCTATGTGTCAGGAATAGTAATTTCTACGAATATACAGAGATATTAAAACATCATTCTACGTCCAAGAATGTAGTGAATTTTGTTTTTCTATATAATAACCATCAAAGAGGAGGATTAACATGAAGAAAAGATTTGCACTATTAATGACAACTTTTCTAACAGTAGGTGCAGTACTTGCTGGTTGCGGCGGCGGTGACGACGCGAAAAAAGAGAGCGGCGACGCAAAACAAATTTTAAATTTACCAATCGGTGCAGAAATCCCTTCAATGGATTCTAGCAAATCAACAGATGCTGAATCATTCACAGTAATGATCAACACAAACGAAGGTTTATATCGTTTAGGTGAAGATGGTAAAACGCCAACACTTGGTATGGCAAAAGAAGAACCAACAGTAAGCGAAGATAAAAAAACATATACATTCAAATTACGTGAAGACGGAAAATGGTCAAACGGTGAGCCAGTTACAGCAAACGATTTTGTTTATGCTTGGCAACGTGCTGTTGATCCAAAAACAGGTTCTGAATATGCATACATCATGTATGATGTGAAAAATGCAGAAGCAG
>JBOFGC010000022.1:0-1316 GCA_051648945.1 Bacilli bacterium | reverse complement strand
AGAAAAAACAGAAAATAAAAGTGCAGCTACACAAAATAAATACCGTCGTGTGTTAACGTTATTTACAGAAGCTGTTTCACAAGACGTATCCTATGCAAAGTGGACAGAAGATATGACGCAGCAGTGGATTGAAGCATCATTACCTGGACAAGCAGTAGAAGGTATGAGTGCAACATTCAAAAAAGATATCGTAAGCGTAATGAAACAATGTGTACGTTATCTTGATGAACAAAATGGTACGACAAATGCAAAGTGTGTAGAAGACGCGATTACTACGACTTTAAACGCATAATTTTTAAGAAAGAGATTCATACTACTATGTGTGAATCTCTTTTATTTACTCACATTTTTTGGTATAATTAAATTTGTGAAAAAAATCACAAGATTGTAAAGGGTGGTAACTATGGCACAACAACATTTAAACAAACAACTAGCAAACTGGGGTGTTCTTTTCTTTAAATTGCACCAATATCATTGGTTTGTGAAAGGCGAAGCATTTTTTGAGCTTCATGAGAAATTCGAAGAGTACTATGATGAAGCAAAAGGCTATGTCGATGAAATTGCTGAGCGTATGCTTATCGTAGGAGCTACACCTGCTTCAACAATGAAGGAATATTTAGAGTTAAGCTCAGTACAAGAAGGACAAGCACCAACATGTTCGAAAGAAATGGTGAAAAATGTTCTTGCTGACTTTACGACAATTGTAAATGAAAGTAAACAAGCAATTGATGCATTAGAAGAAGCGGGCGACCGTGGAAGTGCAGATTTACTTGTTGATATTGTCGCAGCACTTGAAAAACACCAATGGATGTTACGTACATATTTAGCATAATGAAAAAGAAAGCTACTCTTCTGTCACAAATTGACAGTTGGGTAGTTTTTTTAATTGGAAGAATTGACCTTGTCATGTTGAATGATGAACGTTATAATAGAAAAGTAAGCGTATTCACAATTTATAGAAAATTTAGTTTTGGATGAATGTAAAGTATTGAGGGGGAAACCGAAATGACACAAGGAATTAAAATTACAACAATTGGCGGAGGTTCAAGTTATACGCCAGAATTAGTAGAAGGTTTCATTAAACGTTATGATGAGTTGCCTGTACGCGAATTATGGCTTGTTGATATTGAAGTTGGACGTGAAAAACTTGAAATCGTAGGGAACTTAGCACGACGTATGGTTGAAAAAGCAGGCGTGCCGATGGAAATTCACTTAACATTAGACCGCCGCGAAGCGTTAAAGGGCGCAGACTTTGTAACGACGCAAATGCGTGTAGGTCTTCTTGACGCGCGTATTAAAGACGAGCGTATTCCTTT
>JBOFGC010000021.1:0-2451 GCA_051648945.1 Bacilli bacterium | reverse complement strand
CGAATTTCTTCTGCAAAAAAGCATGATTAAAGAGATGTTTGACGAAGAAAATTAAGACAATTTTCACTTTTCAGAACAGAGTATGTGGTATAATAGTTAAAAGGAGTGATAGAAATGTTTGGAAAAATAATTAAGAATCTGCTACTCGGAAAGTATAGCAGTTCGTATTATAAAAGAAAGCGACACCATGGTCATCACCATTACACGTCAAGTGCGCATCATCGTCGCCATTCATCGCATCACGGTCACAAACACTATTCTGTAAAGCATAAAAGCTATAGCATTCTTTCAAGTTTGTTTTCTAGTTAAAACCAATGAGGAAAAGTTGGGTGCGAAAAGTTTTACGATGGTTTAGTATTTCGAAAAATTGGCCAATGAAAAAGGGTACGAAAATTGGGCAGTATGAAATACAACAATTTCTTGGATCAGGTGGGTACGCACTCGCGTATCAAGCTTATGACACGCAACGTCTTCAACACGTACTTTTAAAGCAACTACGTTTTGAAGTGCGCCTACTTGAACCAGAATGTATATATGAAGCAGACTTGTTAAGTGAACTCGAAATCGATGGTGTGCCTAAATTGTATGAGGTACTGTCTTGGAAAAAAAAGATGTTTCTCGTCTTAGATTATTTTGAAGGTGATACGGTTGCCGATTTATTGATTCGAAATGAGATTGTCATAGATGAGACGAAAGCGCTCCGAATCATGGACAAGCTATTGAAAACAGTCGTCGCCTTTCATGAAGAAAAAATTGTCCATTTAGATCTACGTATCCCGAACATTTTATTTTTTAATGAAGAAGTACGGATAATCGATTGGGGTCTTAGCGAACGAATGCATGAAGACGAGGATGCACGTCAAAAACAAATTCAGCATGAGTTGTATCACATCGGTCATTTTTGTGTTTTTATGCTTTATTCGAACTTTGAGAAGCACAAGTTGTTTCAAAAAGAACGTCCCTGGTATGAAGAGTTACCCGTCTCGCAACCTACGATTGATTGGTTGTTTCGAATGATGGGAGAAAAAGAACCATTTGAGAGTAGTGCACATAGTCTAGTGGAATTAAAGCGCATTTTGAATAAGATGACGGAGGAAAATCATGGGATTATTTAATAAATTTTTAGCAAAAATTGGCGTCGGTGCTGCAACAGTTGATGCCCGTTTAGAAAAAGATACATACACAATTGGTGAAACAGTAAATGGCATCGTCTATGTGAAAGGCGGAAATGTCGACCAGGATATAAACCACATTAAACTTTCCGTTACGACGCTATGCATCAAAGAAGTAGACGATAAAAAAGTGGAATCGCATGTAACATTAAATAGCGTGCATGTTACGCATCGATTTACAATCGAAGCGGGTGAAACGAGAGAATTTCCATTCTCATTCGTGTTGCCATACATTACCCCAATGAGCTTAACACGCAAATCAGTATGGATTGATACGGACTTAGGTATTGATAATGCTGTCGACTCTTCAGACATTGATTTTATTTCTGTTAAAGGAAATAAATTTATGGATGACGTGATCAATGAGATGAAAAGCTACGGCTTTCAATTGCGTAAAGTTGAAAATGTCGTAACACCTTATTCGCTTCGCCATCTTACACCTGTGCTCCAAGAGTTTGAATTTAAACCAACATACGGTCCTTATATATCAAAACTTGATGAGTTAGAATTAAGTATGATTCCAATGAGTGAAGATTTGATGGTGCTTTATATCGAAATAGACCGTAGAGCGGCTTCACTTTCAGGGTTGTTTGCTGAATTGATGGACATCGATGAGACGCATGTGAAAATCGAATTGCGTCCAAATGAAATTCACCGACTGCGCGATATTATTGACCAATATATTTAATAAAAACCAAGCCACCGTTGTGTGAAACGATGGCTTGGTTTTTATTTGTAGTGTGGTTCGATATGAACGTGTGCGAAATAGACGTCGTGTTCCCGGTGTAACATCTTTTCAATCGTATCTGCGATTTCATGACTTTCATGAACACTCATTTCCCCGTCAACTGCAATGGTTGCATCAACAAAAATGAGGTTCCCTTGTCGTCGTGCACGCAAGTCAATAATATTTTGGATTTTTGTTACTGCACTAATGGTCGTTTTATAAGTTTGTATAAGTTCAGGGTCGAATCCATCGGTTAGCAAATGACTTGCTTCTGTGAAGATTTCCCATGCCGTTTTAATAATGATGAGGCCAACAATAAATGCCGTTAAACTGTCTAAAAATGGCATTCCTAAATGTGTACCAATGATACCAATAACAGTTCCAATACTGACAAGTGCATCACTTAAATTATCTTTTGCAGCGGCTTTTAATCCGATTGAGTTCGTTTTTTTAGCAAGTCGAACGTTGTACACGTAAACAATGCCCATCACGATACTACCGAGTAGGCCAATCCATACAGCCGAGAAATCCGGTGACTGAAGCTCTCCTGAT
>JBOFGC010000020.1:0-16408 GCA_051648945.1 Bacilli bacterium | reverse complement strand
TACGTCGGGTCGTTTGGATCAAAAGCATTTGCTCCAAAAATAAAGCTAAACGCAATAAGTAGTCCACCTGCAACAACGAGTGGTAACATTGCACTTACGCCACTCATTAAATGCTTGTAAAAGCCTGAACGCTCACTTTTCACTTCTGTTTTTTCGCCTGATACTTGATAAACAGGTGCGTCTTTAGTAACAGCACGATTTAATAGTTCTTCTGTTTTACGAATACCTTGTGCAACAGGGACGATGATTACATGTTTCCCTGCAAAACGGTCCATTTCAACTTGTTTGTCGGCCGCAACGATGATTGCTGTTGCACGTGCGATCTCGTCTGCTGTGAGTGCATTTTTGATGCCCGTCGACCCGTTTGTTTCTACTTTGAATCCGATGTTCATTTCTTCCGCTTTTTGCTTTAACGCATCTGCAGCCATATACGTATGTGCAATACCTGTTGGACATGCTGTTACTGCTAATACATACGGCGCATCTGCTTTAATTTCTATAGGTTGTGCTTCTTTTTCCTCTTCTTTTTCTGCCTCTTCTAAAATCGCAAGTACTTCGTCTGGCGTTTGAGCATTACTTAGTGCTGTACGAAAAGCTTCTTGCATTAACATGACAGATAATTTTGACAGCGTTTCCAAATGTGCGTTATGTGCATCAGCGCTTGCTGCAATCATAAAGAACAGTTTCGATGGTTGACCATCTAATGCTTCATAATCTACACCACTCGCAGAACGACCAAAACAGATGGCCGGCGTTTTTACTGCATCCGTTTTCGCATGAGGAATCGCAATTTCTTCGCCTAATCCTGTCGTACTTTGGTTTTCGCGCGCAACAATCGCATCACGATAAGCGTCGCGATTGTTTAATTTTCCTGCTGTATTTAACACGTCAACAAGCTCTTCAATTACTGCTGATTTACTGCTTGCGTCTAGATGTAATTTGATTGTATCTTTTGTAATTAGTTGTGTTAATTTCATTATTCTATAGCTCCTTCATGTTGTCGTACTTCAACTTCTGGTAGTAAAACTGTGATGTCTTCTTTCTCACACAATCCAAAACGATACGCCGATGCACTTCCTGTTGTTACTGCATAGCGAAACGCCTCTTTCGGTTGCTCGCCATTTGCGAATGCTCCAACAAATCCTGCAACGAGAGAATCGCCCGCACCAACAGAGTTCACTAACTTACCTTTTGGCGGTTTCGCTGTATACACACCTTGAGCATTAACCAGCAACGCACCTTCTCCTGCAAAAGAAATTACGACGTTTTCTGCTCCTTGCTTGTGCAATTTTTTCGCATATGGAATGGCTTCATTCATATTACGAATAGTGACATCAAAAATTTCACTTAGTTCATGGTGATTCGGTTTAATAAACAACGGTTTATATTGTAAAATACCAAGCATCGCTTCTTTCGTCGTATCAACTGCAAATGTAGCACCTTGCGCAACGATTTTTTCGCAAATATCTGCATAGATTGTTTGTGGTAAACTCGTTGGAATACTTCCGGCCAAAACAACGATGTCACCTTTGCTTACTTGCGCTAACGTATCAAAAAAGTTTACACGTTCTGTTTCTGATATCGCAGGTCCTGCGCTGTTGATTTCAGTTTCTTGCTCCGCACGAATTTTTACGTTTATGCGTGTATCATTCGCTATACGCGTGAAATTTGTAGGAATTCCTTGCTCTGATAGTGTTGCGTTAATGCCATCACCTGTTGCTCCTCCAAGAAAACCGAGTGCACATTGTTTTACATTATAATGTTTAAGCACAAGTGATACGTTAATTCCCTTACCACCTGCAACGCGCGTTTCATCTTGAATACGATTTACTTGTCCAAGTGTAAGACTGTCTAATGTTACGTAATAATCCAATGAAGGATTCAGAGTTACTGTGTAAATCATAGGGCGTTTATTACCTCCGTCTTGTCTGTAAATTGCTGTAGTTTCTCACTTTGTTGGCAGTGCGTAATGATTTTTGCACTGTGTAATGGGGCTACTATACAAAATGACTTTTCACTAAATTTTGTATCATCAGCAAGCACGTATGACTGCTTCGCTTGTTGTAGGACGGTTTGCTTTACCATCGCTTCATCTGGGTCAGGAGTAGTATATCCAAATTGAACGTCTATACCATTCATACCTACAAAAGCCATGTCAAAATGGTAACGAAGCAATCCTTCTCGTGCATAGTATCCAACTAGTGCTTGTGTGGAAGGTTTGAGTAAACCACCAATCATATGCGTTGGAATTTGGTGTTGAAGTAATGCGTTCGTTAGTGGCAGACTATTTGTTACGACAGTTATTTTTTTATTCATTAAAAATGGAACCATTTGCATCGTTGTTGTGCCAGCATCTAAATAGATGTGCATATCATTTTGAATAAGTGCTGCTGCTTGTTGTGCAATTTTCACTTTGTCATCGATGGCTTGAACCATTTTATCGGTGTATGTTTGTTCGTGTGATACTTTTTGCATGCTCTGTGCACCACCGTGTAGGCGAACTAGTTTTCCTTTTCCTTCTAGTTGTGATAAATCACGGCGAATGGTTGATTCAGAAGCTTGTGTTGCATCAATAATGTCCTGCATTTTCACGAAATGATTTTGCTGAACGAGTTCTATAATAATTTCTTGGCGTTTTTTTGAAAGCATTTTCATCGCTCCTTATGAATGTAATATATACGAAAAACCAATCAAAAACAATCACTTTGTGAATGTTTTTGATTGGTTTTGAATGAATTTGAACGTTTTTGTTCATATTTTCAAGACTAGACACTTTGCTTACAGAGCACTACACAATTTTTCCCAGCACTCTTCGCTTCGTACAAAGCAGAATCCGAAAGTCGAATTACTTGTTCTAGCGTAAATCGATCACTGTTTACTTGAGCAATTCCTATGCTCACAGTAACCGGAATGCTTACGTTATGCTCGTTAAAAATTGTAATCTGTTCTACCCGTTTACGAATCCGTTCCGCTATTTTCATGAAGGTGTGGGATTGTGCCGTGATAATGGCAATAAATTCTTCTCCCCCATAACGACCTACAATATCACTTTCTCGAATTGCATTTTTTATACTCTTGGCCACTTCTACGACAACTTCGTCTCCTTTTTGGTGTCCGTATGTGTCATTTATCGTTTTAAAATCGTCAATATCGATCATTATAATATAGCGTTGCGCGAAATCTTCTGCATGATACATATGATTGATTGTTCGCAATGCTTCACGGCGATTCAGTACGCCAGTCATTGTGTCATAATTCGCACTATACTCAAGTTCTTTATACAACCTCGCATTTTCAAGCGCTACACCTAAAAACGTAGAGAATATCTTTAAATTTGAAACATCTTGTAGTGTATATCGGTTTTTTTCATAACATTGCGCACTAAGCACCCCAATAACTTTTTGATCAATAACGATAGGAACAAAAATTATTGACTGGGTAATAATTTCACTCGCATGCGTTTGTTCTTTATACAAATTGCTCATGTACGTATGAATATCTCCTATATATTTATGATATTCCTGGTAAAAGTCATTCACTAAAATCGGTTTTTGATGACGAATACAATATCCCACAAGCGAATCCTCCGTAATTGGTGTGGATGCAAGCTCTACATGTTCTCCTCTGTCTATACAAAAATTACAATGAATTTGTTGATGTTCTTCACTGTAAATAAATATTTGTAGCCCATCATTTTGAATGAGCTGCCCCATTTCTGCAGCTAAAAATGTATAAATATCATCTTGATGTAAAATAGAGGTGAGCCTTTGCCCTACTTCATACAATGATTGAAGTTGCGTATACAACGTTTTGTATGTTTCTTTTTCTGCTCTTTGTTGCATACTGTCGACGTCATGAAAGCGCATTTTATTTTTTTGTTCATTTTGTCTTTGTTTCATAGTGAGAAATTTCTCTAAATACTGTATGGCACGGTCTGGTTCTCCGAGTGCTTTATATGTAACATACAAGGTGTGATACAGTTGCTTTACGTGTTGTTGGGAATGTAACTTATCAATGTTCGTTTTTACAACGATTAGTTTTTCGAGTGCTTGTCCTAAATAATCTCGTTCTATATCTAATCGCGCCCAATAGTAGAGTGCATCGTAAAGAAAAACTTCGCTATCAAATTGGTTTGATATGGCCACACTTTCTTTGAACATTTGTTCCGCTTCTTCATATCGTTTCATCTCCGTGAATATCCGCCCTTTGTGGTCCAGGATACTCGGAATTTTTTTCTCATCAAAACCGATTGCCATCTCATAGGCCCGATTGATGTATTTTAGCGCTTCTTCATAGTTTCTTAAATGACGGTCACACTCGCATAAATTGATATAGTTCATTATTTCATTGTTTTTTTTCCCGATATTTGCAAGTTGGTTTATTTGGATAAATAAACTTTTTGCTTTTTCATATGCTTCCATTTCACAATAGGTAATACCTAAGTTAGACTTAATGGAATGTAATCGTTCGTAGTTATTATACTTTTCCGCTTGTTTTATGCCGTACAATCCATATTCACACGACTCGCGATAGTTCATAACAAATCCATGTACTGCAACGAGGGCTGTTATCGAGCTGAGTTCACCTTCGCTATTTTCTTGTTTTTGAAACGCATGCAACGCTTTTTCATGACAACGAATACTTTCATCGATTGCACAAAGATCATAATACACCCACCCTAAATGATGGTGAATCCATGGAATTACGGCATGGAAGTTTTGCTGTTCTACCATTTCTAAAAGTATTAAATATGTATCTTTGGCTTCGTGTAAATCAAGCGCACTAATTTCTCTACATAGTACATATATATGGTCTGGTGTTCTCTTTATTTTTTTGATTTCTTCCAATAGTTTATCTCTGTTCATGGTTGCTCCTTGTCCGAAATCTGTTCTTAAATGCTACACATTGAAACAAGTTCTCCAAATTTAACGGTTATATTTCCTTGATTATTTTCTACGTTCTTTTCCACTACAATGCTTGATTGTATCTCTTTATTGTATACCAAAAAATGGTAATCTTACTAGTGACTAAGCACAAAAAATCCTACAACGATCCATAGATTGTTGTAGGATTTTTTGCATTTGCTTGTAATATTTGCGATTCTTAGGAAAACAAATAGCATTCATGGTTTTTTTTTATTTTTTTAGCAAATCAGCGAGTGATTTTCTACTAAATTCTGCAATGAAAGCATCTAACGCCGACTTCATTATGCCAATTAATTTGCAATCCGGCGCTAATTTGCATTTATTTGCACACATGAAACATTCCGCAATGTGAAAATGTTCTTCCGTTTGAAGAACGAGTTCTCCTAAATTAATGTCACATGGTTTTTTAGCCAGTCGTATTCCACCACTTCGACCCTTACTTGTATCTATATACCCCAAATTGGATAAATTGTTCACGACTTTTTTTAAATGATTTTTCGAAAGATTATATTCCGTTGCAATTTCTTCAATTGTACAAAGACGTTCTTGATGATGTGCCGTGAATATTAATACACGAAAAGAATAATCGGTAAACTTTGAAAGTTGCATAGACCGTCCCCCCTAACTTTCTCTATTATACCTTTTCTGTCAATGAAATCGAATTACACATTTAAAAGGGTATTTTATATACACTTTTAAAAGTTTGTGGTACATTTAAAGTATATTTTACATACACCTTTAGGAGGATTTTCTATGAGTGCTTTATCACAAGAAACAATTCACATCGTAAAAACATCGATTCCCGCGCTACAAGAACACGGCTTAGTTTTAACGCAAACATTTTACAAAACGATGTTCTCACGTAATCCCGAGCTTAAAAACATTTTCAATATGAGTAATCAACGCCCTGGTGGAAAACAGCCACTTGCACTCGCTCAATCTATTTTAGCAGCTGCTGAAAACATCGAAAATTTAGAGCGTATCCTACCAGCCATCCAACATATCGGACACAAACACCGCAGCCTAGCCATTACGCCTGCGATGTATAACATTGTTGGGGAAAATTTGTTGCTCGCTCTACAAGAAGTATTTCATCAAGATGCACAAAGTCCATTCATCATTGCTTGGGGAGAAGCTTACGGTGCAATCGCATCAGCATTTATCGGCATGGAACGCGAAATGGTAAAAAATGTGACAGAAACACACGGTTGGGAAGGTTTCAAACCGTTCAAGGTATCAAAAATCGTACAAGAAAATGACTTTGCACGCTCAATCTATGTCTCACCTGTTGATCAAAAACCACTGGCACCTCATAAAAATGGCCAGTATATTAGTATTTCACTACCTTTACCTTCACTCGGTTACACACAACCACGACAATATACGCTCGTCGAAAAAACAGCAGCAAACGAATGGCGTATTTGTGTGAAAAACGAGCCTGGTGGTGTAGTAAGTCAAGAACTTCATACCAACCTAGAAGTCGGCCAGGAACTAAATGTGAGTGCACCTGCTGGGACATTTGTTGTTTCTGATGTGCATGCACCAACACTTTTCATTGCTGGAGGAATCGGGATTACACCAATACGGGCAATGATGAACGAGTTTATTCAATTCTCTACATCTACTTCACTTATCTATGGAGTTAGAAACAGTGCACATCATGCACTGAAAGAAGAAATTGAAGCTTTTGCACATGAGAATTCTAATTTTAAATTAACGACTGTATATAGCGAACCATTACCACAAGACGCTGACTTTACCTGTGAAGGATTTGTTACACCTGAACTTCTTCAGTCACATCTCGTACCGAATGTCCAAATATACTTATGTGGACCAACTGTTTTCATGCAGGCTATTAAAAATCAACTCGAATTCCTTCAAGTACCAACTGAAAATATTCACTTTGAGCAGTTTGGACCTGCTGTAGGTTTAGCTTAATTTTTCTTCCTCAGCGTAAAAAAAGTGGATTTGCTACTCATAAGCAAATCCACTTTTTCTATTTCCACACTTCAGCAAGCGTTTCTCGAAAGAGTTCATCAAGTTTCCCTGTTGGGTTCTTCTCTGTCATTTTTAGCATCTTACTATAGCTTTCACTGTAAGTAATTTGTTCGTCTATATACGTATTTATGGAAGAAATTCTTGCTTCTATGTCTAGTTCTTCGCCTACCATTTTACGTGCAAGAAGTTGATTGATATCATTTTTCAATTCGCCATCTTCTAGCATCGTATGCACAAGTTTTTGGAATTCGATAGGCGGCGTCGTATTGAACTTTTCAATCCACGCACAAGCAAGTAACGGTCGTAGCACATAGAAGTACTTTTTCACACGTACCGTCTCTCCTTGCAAATACTCGCGATAATTATTTTTAGCCATATTCAAATAATGATGAATTAGTGCATTCGGCGTGAATACTTCACTTTCTAACGTTCTCATCTTTTCAATGAAAGTATATTTTTGTTCATACAAAATTGGGCTATGTAACCATTCGAGTAGAGGTGGGTTGTTCTTCCGAAACAGTCGTAGTGCTTTTGTTATTTCCCAACCACTTATGTCTAGTAAATCATTGATGGGTTCTTCAATGACATCGCGCTTCGCTCCGACACCCTGTGGGTCAATCGCTAGATACCATTCTGCTTTATGGATGTAGATGAACCGAACGTCATAATCACTGTCTTTCGACGGAAATCCCCATGCTCTACTTCCAGATTCGATGGCATACAAAATTTTTACGTCGTAGCGCGATTCGATTTGCTGTAGTTTTTCTTGGATTGTTTTTTTCATTTTACACACCCTGTTCGAAATTTGTACTTTTCATTTTCATCGCTTTTCTTTGATGATACCATGATTTTGTGTTTACTTTAGAAAAAAAAGCGTGTGTCACGTTAACACACGCTTTTTTACTATCGTTCCTTACGAAATTCCGCAATCGCTGTATATAACACATCCGTAGATGAATTTAAAGCTGTTTCAAATGAATCTTGTACAACACCGATGATAAACCCTACACCAACGACTTGCATTGCTACGTCATTTGAAATACCGAACAAGCTACACGCAAGTGGGACGAGTAGTAAAGACCCACCCGCAACGCCTGATGCACCACATGCGCTAATCGCTGACAACACACTAAGTAAGATTGCTGACATTAGATCCACTTCTATACCAAGCGTATGGACCGCTGCAAGCGATAATACTGAAATCGTTATTGCTGCGCCTGCCATGTTAATCGTTGCACCAAGTGGTATCGAAATTGCATATGTATCTTTATTTAATCCTAGGTCTTGGCATAATTTCATATTCACAGGAATGTTTGCTGCTGAACTACGCGTGAAAAATGCCGTAATTCCGCTTTCTTTTAAACAACGTAATACGAGTGGATATGGATTTTTTCGAATTACAATAAACGTAATTATCGGATTGATTATGAGCGCAAAGAAGAGCATACATCCGACCAGTAATAACAATAATTTTCCATAGTCGAGTAAAGAACCGATTCCTTGTGATGCGATACTTTCATATACAATGCCCATAATTCCAAAAGGCGCACATTGTATAATCCACTTTACAACTTGCGAAATAGCTTCTGAAATATTTAATACAACATTTTTCGTTTGCTCATTTGCTTCTTTTAATGCAAAACCGATTAACACTGCCCAAAATAAAATTCCGATATAATTGGCATTCACAAGTGCACTCATTGGATTGGCTACGACATTAGCGAGTAACGTCGACATCACTTCGCCGATGCCACCAGGTGGTGTAACATTTTCTGCACCCGCGTTTAACGTTAATTGTACAGGGATTAGCATACTTGCAATTACAGCAATCGCTCCTGCGATAAACGTTCCAAGTAAATAGAGTAGAACAACGAATTTCATATTGCTCTGTTGTCCATTTTTATATTGCGAAATGGCTCCGATCACTAAAAAGAACACTAATAGTGGTGCGACGCCTTTTAAAGCACCGATGAAAAGTGTGCCGAATAATGATAGTACACTTCCTTGATTGGGCACTACAATCGCAAGGATAATTCCGATAATTAATCCGATGAAGATTCTCAAAACAAGACTGAGGTTACTCCATTTTCCTAGTATTTGTTTCATAATATTATGACCTCCCATTGCGCTTGAAAATATTATTCTATTATAGTATTAGTGCCACAAAATAGATATATTATTTTGTTTATTTTGTGTTTTAGGGAGATCTTTTCATCGTATGATTATCGAGAAACTAGCCTTTCACGTATTTAGATCCATATAACGGAAAAAAAAACGGTACAACCTTTGTTTCAAATTTACTTGTCTTAGTTTGTTTATTGGAAAAAGTTTCATTATAAAAAACTACACCTAATTCAGTGTAGTTTTTTTATGTTTATTTTTACAAATTTCCTTGCCGTCCTTTTGACTACTATTTCTTTTTTAATACGTCTATGGCTTGGCGTGATTTAGCAAATTGTTGCATTGCAAAATCATAGTGGGAAGATGCATAGGTGTAAAACAACACATCGACAATGAACAATTGTGCAAGCCTAGAACTGGTAGCTGCACTCCTAAATTCTGCTTCTGGTGCACGTGTTGTATGTAATGATACATCTGCAATTTGTGTAACTGTATTATCACCCATCCGAGATAAACCTATTGTCTTTAACCCATATTCTTTTGCTAATTGCATTAACTCGATGACCTCACGCGTTTCTCCACTATAGGAAATTCCAAAAAATACGGCGTTTTCTTGTGCCGTTGATAATGCCATGGCGAGTACATGTGCATCTGAAATATGATAGACGTGCTTTCCAAGACGCATCCATTTTTGAGCAAAATCTTCAGCAACAATTGACGATGCACCAACACCATAAACATATATAATTGGTGCGTTATCCAATAATTGTACCGTTTCTTGAATAACATTTTCGTTCAAATAATCCGCTGTATTTCGTAATGCTTCCACCGTATTCGATAATAACTTATCAATAACAGACTCTGCCTGTTCATTTTTCTCTACATCAAAGTATCCTTGTGAACGCGGTTTAACCGAATCTACAGATAATCTTATTTTTAAATCTGGAAAACCACTAAGACCTATTGAACGACAGAAGCGAACAACTGAGGCACTGCTACTTCCTGATTTTTCTGCTACCTCATGGACGGTCATCTTATTTATATCATTTGGACTTGATAAAATATATTCTGCTACTCTTCTCTCTGAAATAGGTAAATCAGAAATTGTCCCATTTATTCGCGAAATAATACTACCCAATTTAAACTCCGCCTTCCTCTTTCAATCACTTTCAATTATTATTGTATCAAAAAAAGCAACGGCGTGTAATTGTACGCCGTTGCTTTCCATAACTATGCTATATTTTTATCGTCTTTATTATGTTCAATTAACATTTCCTTTGTAAATCCAAAGAAATAGGTTAAAAGGAATCCGGCAATGTATGATGTTAATAAACCTACAACATAAACGAGAATTGTTTTCCCTATTCCCATTGGCCCTGACATCAATGGAATTAAAACTAGTCCTGAAGGTCCGATTCCAACCGAACCAACAAAGTTGCCTGACATTGCGAAGAAGCCGAGTACTGCTCCACCAAATCCGCCACCAATACACGCTGTGATAAATGGACGGCCAAGAGGTAAACTTACACCATAAATTAATGGCTCACCGATTCCTAAGAAACCTGCTGGAAGTACTCCTTTAATTAATTCACGCATTTTATTGTTTTTGTTAAGTCGGAAGTAAATTGCAATCGCGGCACCAATTTGACCGCCGCCAGCCATTGCCAAAATTGGTAACAATGCTGTAAATCCTACTTGTGAAATCAATTCTGCGTGAATCGGAATTAATGCTTGATGCAAACCAAACATTACGAGTGGTAAAAAGGCTGTTGCCAATAAGAACCCTGAAAACACTCCGCCTGTTTGAATTAAGTTTACAGCAATTGTGCCAATCCATTTTGATATAATTCCTGCAACAGGCATTAAGACAAAGATTGTCGCTAAACCCGCTGTTAACAAAGCAATTGTTGGTGTTAAAATAATATCGAGTGCGTGTGGAATATGTTTTCGCACTGTTTTCTCAACATAGGAAATTAATATCGCAGCTAGTATCGCTCCGATGATACCACCTTGTCCCGAACTGAGCGTAATCTCACCGAAAATTGGGTATTCATACGTAATATTACTGACCGCTGGTACGATAATGATTGCTGAAACGGCTCCCCCTAAAGCTGGTGTACCACCAAATTCTTTCGCTGCATTTATACCTGCAAACACTGTTAGATACGCGAAGAATGCCGAACCGATTACACTTACAATTGGTTGTAATGTTACCAACCAATCGGGATTTGTGCCTACTGCAATTAAGTTAGACATTAACCCAGCAATACCGTTAATAATACCTGCACCTACTAATGCTGGAATTAGTGGAATAAAGATGTTTCCTATTTTACGTAGGAAGTTCTTGAACGGCGAATTATTTTTCTTCTTTAGTTCTTTTTTCAAATCTGGTGTTTCTTCAACTGGTGTGGTATTTTCTTGTCCGCTCATAATTGCTCTTAATTGTTCCGTAACGTTGTTTACAACGCCTGGTCCTAAAACAATCTGGTACGTTTCATCATTTACAATTCCGAGCACTCCTTTAATATCTTTGAGTGCAGTTTCATTGATTTTATCTAAGTCACGGACATTTACACGTAATCTTGTCATACAGTGCGTAAATGTGCCGATGTTTTCAGGTCCACCAAGCGCTTCTAAAATCTCGCTTGCCATTTGACGATGCTTGTCCATTCCAATCCCTCACTTCTATTTCTTAATTGCTGTGCGAATAAAACCTTTTGATGATTCTAAGCGTTCCACAGATTCTTCAAATGACATTCCCGTTAAAATCATTACAATCGCTACTTTTGGTTTATGGTTCGCTTTTTCCATATATTCTGCTGCTGTTTGTTCGTCACATGACGTTGCTTGCATAACAATACGGTGTGCGCGGTCTACGAGCTTTTCATTCGTTAATTGAACATCGACCATAAGATTTCCGTATACTTTTCCGACACCAATCATTGATGCAGTAGAAAGCATATTACAAATTAATTTTTGTGACGTTCCTGCTTTTAATCGTGTTGATCCTGTTAATACCTCTGGTCCGTTCATTACTTCAATTGCAACTTGAGCTACTTTACCAATTTCAGAACCTTTGTTACAACTTACAGCAATCGTTGATGTGCCAATACTATTTGCATACTCTAAACCGCCAATTACATACGGAGTACGTCCGCTTGCTGCAATGCCTACGACAACATCTTTGTTTGTTAATTGAATGCTTTTTAAATCTTCAATTCCTAACTCTTTGCTATCTTCAGCGCCCTCTACTGCCTTGATAAACGCTTTTTCGCCACCTGCAATTAATCCAACAACTTCTTCTGGTTCAGTTCCAAACGTTGGTGGGCATTCAACAGCATCTAGTAAACCTACACGCCCGCTTGTTCCAGCTCCCATATAAATTAGGCGACCACCTACTTGTAAGCTAGCGATGATCTTCTTTACTGCCGCTTCGATTTGGGGAAGTTCTTCTTTTATTGCAGCTGCAACTTTTGCATCTTCTTCATTCATTACTGTTAAAAATTCATTTATCGACATTTCATCTAAATTCATTGTTTTTTCATTACGCGTTTCTGTAACTAAGTTTTGTAACATTTTTCATTCTCCTCTGTAAACTCATAATAGGTTGTTAGCGTTTTCATAATTGTATTATAGATTATTTGAAATAAAATTTCAAGACATAAAATAATTTATGTAATTTTATTTCAAAGATGTGCGTACTTTTTTAAAATAGCTGTGTATGCATCGTGAATTTTTTCATAGGTTGTGACATTGACTTCGCTATTTTGGTGGTGGCTTACGATTGTAGTTGTTTTGAAAAAGTTCAGAACTTCCATTACTAGGAGTTTGTGTTAATTTGTTCGTTCGTATACTGGATTTTGTGATATTTTGGAATGGTTGTGGGGTTGTTTTATAAGTATTTTTTATGAGAAGCTTTGATATGAGTGGTTATTGTGAGCCTGAAGTTGTGAAGTATTATTATCCTTTGTTTCAGTCAGACGAGTGTTGAATGTGTAATTTTATCGCTCGTTCTATTTATGAGTGAACATTCTTCCAAGAAATATTAATCCAACATAACTTAGTATGTTAGCCGATTTGGATTTAACTGCTATTATGATTGCTTTGCAGCCATTGCAAAAACACTTTCATCAATATCTCTTAATTGGTGGATTTCCCGAAGTAGCTAAAACGAATGACATACCTTTTGCACAAAAAATTATTCGAGAAGATGTGGTTGATAAAGTTATCAAACGAGATATCGTTTCATTATTCAATATCCGCAATGTATCTGAATTTGAGAAAATATTCTTGTATCTATGTATGACTAGTGGGAATATTGTTGTTTCCGAAACCATTGCGAAACAAATTGGCGTTTCTAAACCTACCATTAGCAATTACTTAGAACTCCTTGAACATGCCAATTTAATTTACATGAGTAGGTGTAACCGTCAAGTAGAATTAAACAGTTTTCGATCATTAAGATTAAACACCTAGCCTTTTGCATTATAAAAAAATGGTGTTTTTCTTTTGCACATTTCATTAAAAATACTTACGTTGACTGGGTACCACCCTACCTAAATTACAATAAGTAGGGACGAATTTTATTCCCAACTATTTAAAAATCTCAAAAATTACTTTCTTTCGAAATTCTCGCTATGTAATTTCTTGTTTTGCTGTTTTAAGTTCGAAACCTCTTCTAGTCGTCTTGTAATCTTAGTTTCATCATCAATACCAACTTCATATGCAGTATAGCCTATTCAATAACAACCCGATTGGATTGGATTGGATTCATAGGAATCCCCCACTTCAAATTTTCGGGAGATAATTAAGTGGCCGGTAGTTCAAACATTAAAGAAAAAATAGTAACCCGCATCTACTTATAATCAGATTCACCGCATTTCTTAATGCTAAATAAAAACATAAAATAACCCGTAAAGTAATCGTATTTCCTTGATTTCTTTGCGGTAAGTTAAGTTCTAATACTGTTAATTATTGATAACATTGTAGTAATTAGCACAATGTATTAATAGATGCTTAAATTCCACTTAGTTTCTCACTTTTAGAAATTTAAACTTCTCCATATATCATAAATCTACCATAATTACCTGCTCATATTATATAATAGTCTTTGAATGAAGGAGGAGAGATATGCCAATTAAGCCTTTTAAGACCACATTAGAACAATACAATATACTAATCTCAAGGGGACTAACAATAAATGATAAAGAATTTTTCATAGATTATATTAATAAAAACAACTATTTTAATGTTGTTAATGGAAACGAAGATTTATTACTTGTAACGTCTGGAAGCTACAATAAATCTTACGATACAGCTACGTTTGATGATTTTGTAAGATTGCATAAATTCGATAAAGTTCTTACTAATCACTTAACAACTATATTACATGATTTCGAAACCAAATTAAAAACTTCTATTGCGAGAAATTTTACATCATCCTATTCTAGAACCCCCATAAATACAATGCAATACACTAATAAAAGTAACTTTATGAATATACCAAGTATATTCGGTCATAATTATCCTCTTTATCATGATCAAAACAAAAAAATTATAGATGATTACAATAAATTTCTATTTTTTAAACCTAATTTCTTAAATACATTAGTTAAAAATAATGATTTTATAAACACCAACATATTTTCTACTCCCTCTATTTTATATACACCACCTACTGGATGTGCATCTTACGAAGAAGATTCTCGACATATTATAGTTCCATTGTGGGTAGCAATAGAAACTGTTGATTTTGGAACACTTCAACGTTTTTGTCATTACGCTAGTAAAAATGTAATGAGGAAGATTTTAGAAGATTTTGGTTTAAAGTATTCAGATAGAGACTTGTTTTTAAATTCTTTAGACATAATTCGAGAATTAAGAAATAAATGTGCCCATTTCTCTTTAATAAATAGATTCTCGACTTCATCCGCAATTCGAGTTCTACCAGTTTTAATAAATAGACTAAACTTGTCACCAAAACAAAAAGTTAGACGTATACCTATTTCAGGCATTGGTACCATAATTAAAAATCCTGCTATATTAAATCTATTTGATACTTTAAAGGTACTTGGAATGTATGAAGATTTATCTAGATTAAAAAAACCATTAAAAAGTATTATCTATGCTAATAATAGGCACTTTAAAAAAAATACATATGATCTTAATACTCGGCTTCTTGAAAGAATGGGAAGTACTGATTATAAGCAATGGAAAAAATTATTTTCTTAATCCATTGACATAATAACCACATTTGCATATACTATTATCAGTATTATGAGCCATGAAATGTGGCATAAGATGACTCTAATTCGTTTTTACGATTTAGTAGGTTGTCCAAATTAAAAGTTAATTATATTTTGACTTCATTGTAAGTTAATATTTAGAACAGGTACAGACATTGATTAGATTTCTGTACCTGTTCTTTTCTTGATTTTTATCCTAATAAAGAATAAGAAGAATCAATTCGCTTATTTACAAAAAGGTAAGTATCTCGAAATAATAATTCTATTGGATAAAAACCTCCCCTACTTATGATACGGTTCCCCCCGATTAATCCGATAAGCCCGATAAACCTGCTCCAACAACACTACCCGCATTAACCCATGTGGAAATGTCATTTTTGAAAAACTAATCAGTTCATCCGCTCGTTTATACACATCTTTTGACAACCCAATCGAGCCACCAATAACAAAGGCGATTTTACTATTTCCATACGTCGCTAATCGGTCGAGTTCACGTGCAAACTCTTCGCTTGATCGTTGTTTTCCTTCTATAGCAAGGGCAATCACATAAGTGTCGTCATTTACTTTCGCTAATATACGTTCGCCCTCTTTGTTTCTTACTTGTTCTTCTTCTGCTGCACTCATATTTTCGGGTGCTTTTTCGTCAGCTACTTCAATGATTTCGACTTTGGCATATGCCTTCATACGCTTCGAAAACTCATCGATTCCTAATTTTATGTATTTGTCCTTTAACTTACCCACACAAATGATTGAGATATTCACACTCTATACCCACCTTAATAACAGTTTTTCCACAATAGTTATCCACATATCCACATTTGTTATCAACATTTTGTGTGCGAATATATGTTCGCTACTATATATAGTTTTCGCTATCCACAGCTTTCTGTTGATAACTCGCGAGTTACGCACACCCATTGTAGCATAAATACGTAAAACAACGAAAAAAGAGAAGGAAATGTCATAAACATTTCCTTCTCTTTGCGAAATAGTTATCCACTTGTTTATAAGTTGCTTGGTGCAAGCTTCACTTTCACTGTTTTTAACTTACCTTCGCTATATACTTTCACTTCAATTTCATCATTGACTTGTTTGCTGTATAAAATTTTGCGTAAATCA
>JBOFGC010000019.1:0-2062 GCA_051648945.1 Bacilli bacterium | reverse complement strand
GACGCATTTGAAACAGCGGAAAGTTTAGCATTATTTTCGTCGCTGTACGCATTTTGGATTTGTGCAGTAAGAGAAGCTTTCACTTCTTCTGTTAAAAATCCAGCTTCAACGGCAGGACCGAAGATTGCGTCAATTTTAGATGCGACTTGCGTGTCAGCAAGAACAGCAATTACAGCTGAGCAATCAGCAACTTGTTGTTGATTATAAGCAATTGGAAGAAGTTGTTGCTTCGCTGCATCAGAATGGAAAACTTTAAAGTGCCAATGTTGCAAATTCCATGCTGAAGGTGCTTTGTTTGCATTGTTTAAAAGATCAAGAAGTTCTTCTTTTGAAATCGATGCTTCCTTATCATATACTTTAACCGAACGTCGTGTATCAATAATTTCTTGTAAATGAGTCATCGTATTGCACCTCGAAAGTAATATATTTTTTCTACAAAAACATATTACTTCTTACGCATTGTTCCGTCAATGAATTCGCATTTAATGAATTAAGACTCTTCGTTTTGACTTCTTGTTGTATAGGCACTAAAAAACCAAACTTGTTTTTCAATGAATTCAAGGCTTTCGCCTAACATATTCGAAGTAAATTCATCGGTTGTTTCGTTAATGTGCGTAAGAATTTGGCGCAGATAGCGCGCCGTCGTACTAAAATCATTTATCAGTTCCATACTGATTGTGACTGTATTATAATGGATAGAAGGAACCTCTTTGAGTGTCGCAAGTTCTAAACATTCTTTTAATGAACCAACAGGGAACAATCCGAGCATCTTAATGCGCTCAGCAACTCTGTCGATTTCATCCGCCAATTTGTTATACATCTTTTCTAAGTACTTATGAAAATCGAAAAAATCTACGCCGATAACGTTCCAATGGAAGTTACGAACTTTCATATACATAACGTGTAAATTCGCAAGATAAACATTGAGTGCTTTACCCAAATTACTACTATACGTTGCATCTAAACCATTTTTTACTGCTAAAACATCATTTTTACTTTGCAATGTGTCTCACTCCTGTCTAAACATAATGTCATTCACCTATAACATATGAACAAAATACATAAATGTGCACTTTTGAAAACAGAAAGGAATAAAGAAATGTGGAGTACAATAGGCAGTTATATCGTTCTTATTTTTGGTATTGGAAACATCCTCAATGGATTACTCGTCAGTAGGGTATCAAATTTTAGTTTTAGTACACTTTTCCCACTCATTCTCGGCGTTATTTGTACAGCAGTTGGTTGTCTTAAATTAACGAAATTTAAAGACACACCGCTCATCCCACATAGTGGTGTACGGATTACTTTGCTATGTGTACTCGGGGTATTTTTACTCAGCTTTGTCAATGTCCAATATCTGATTATTAAAAATGGTCAGGAACAAAGTGAAAAGGGCGATGCTCTTATTGTTTTAGGTGCAGCGCTTCATGGAAACAAACCGTCGCGTGCGTTAGTCAATCGATTAGAACTCGCTGCCGATTGGTTAGAAACAAATCCAAATGCGCCCGTAATCGTCACAGGTGGTCAAGGCGCGGGAGAATTAGAAACAGAGGCAGAAGTGATGCGTACCTTCTTGATTAAGCGTGGTGTTGCGCCAAAACGCATTTATATGGAAGACCAAGCTACAAATACACTAGAAAATTTTACATATAGCAAACCAATTTTAGAAAAAGCGGGTGTAGCGAACAAGAAAATCGTCGTTGTAACCAATGATTTTCACTTGTTTCGTTCCAAAATGTTAGCAAACAGAGTTGGAATTCAGTGTGAGGGACTCGGCGCACAAACACCGATCATTATTCAGTGGAATAGTTATGTTAGGGAATATTTCGCGGTGCTCAAATCGTTTATGGTCGATCGAATGTAAAAAAGCAACAAAGCGACGAACGCTTTGTTGCTTTTTAGTTATTTTTTAGAAACAGCAATTTTCACACTAAGAGCGAGTCCGCCCCAAATGATAACAATGCCAACTGTCATGACTACAATTGCAGAAAAACTCATATTAGCTCACCTCTTTAAGTTCAACGTCATCTTCATTTTCAGAATCGTATCCTTGAATTTGGAT
>JBOFGC010000018.1:0-6323 GCA_051648945.1 Bacilli bacterium | reverse complement strand
CCAGCAATTGGATCATAGCCTCCAATCATCATAACGACGCCACCAAGTAAGAGTCCTAGGATAACAGCGATGATTGGGATGAGAACGCCAAACAGTCGGTCATTGTTTAGTAGTTTATTCATTTTGAGCACCGACCTTTCTTGCTTTCGAACCAGCCATTAATAGACCCAGTTCATTTTCATTTGTTTCTTTTGGATTTAAGATAGCAACAATTTCACCTTCGTAAATTACAGCAATGCGATCACTCACATTCATCACTTCATCTAATTCATAGGATACGAGTAACACAGCACGTCCTTGATTTCGTTCTTCGATAAGTTTCTTATGAATAAATTCAATGGCACCTACATCGAGACCACGCGTTGGTTGTGCTGCAATAAGTAGCGCTGGACTTCGGTCTACTTCACGTGCAATAATAGCTTTTTGCTGATTACCACCCGATAGCGCACGCGCAGGCGTATGGATGCTCGGCGTTCTTACATCGTACTCTTTTACGAGATTGCTAGCTTTTTCAAAAATAGCTTTAAAATTTAATCTACCAATCTTTGAAAATGGTTGTTGATAATACGTTTGCAACACCATATTCTCAGCTACTGAATAGTCGAGCACGAGGCCATGCTTATGACGGTCTTCTGGAATGTGACCAACGCCCGCTTCTGTTATGCTACGCACAGATGCATTCGTCATTACTTTTCCTTTTAGTTTCACTTCACCTGACTCTACTTTACTCAACCCAGTAATCGCTTCGATCATTTCTTTTTGTCCGTTGCCATCAATGCCCGCGATCCCAAGAATTTCACCAGAACGAACTTCTACGTTTAGATTGCGTAGTTTGTTCACACCACGTGCATCTTTCACTACGACATTTTGCATACTTAAAATCGCATCCCCTGGCGTACTCTCGCTCTTTTCAACTTTGAAGTTCACTTGGCGACCTACCATGAGCTCTGCTAGCTCTTGTTCGGATTGCGACTCAACATCAACTGTATCCACATAGGCACCTTTACGAATTACGGTACAACGGTGTGCAACTTCTTTAATTTCTTTCAACTTATGCGTGATAAGAATGATTGATTTTCCTTCAGCAACGAGATTACGGATAATCTGCATTAACTCCTGAATTTCTTGAGGCGTTAATACGGCTGAAGGTTCATCAAAAATGAGTACTTCTGCACCACGGTATAAAATCTTTAAAATTTCAACACGCTGTTGCATCCCTACACTTATGTCTTCAATTTTTGCATACGGATCAACGTCTAGTCCGTATTTTTCACTTAGTTTTTGAATTTCTTGCGCTGCCTTATCCATTTGAATTTGACCAGACGCTGTTGGTTCTTTTCCTAAAATGATGTTTTCTGTTACAGTAAAATTGTGAACGAGCATAAAATGTTGATGAACCATCCCGATGCCTAAGTCGTTGGCAATGTTTGGGTTCGTAATTTTCACCGCTTCTCCGCGCACTTTAATTTCACCTTGTTCGGGCTGATACAGTCCGAATAATACGTTCATTAACGTCGATTTTCCTGCGCCATTTTCACCAAGTAAAGCGTGTACCTCACCTTTTTTCACTTGAAGTGTAATGTTATCGTTCGCAACGATTCCAGGAAACACTTTCGTTATGTTAACCATCTCAACAACATAGTCTGAATTGGATTGAGTCTTTGTAGTTGTGTTTTCCATTTTCGTTCACTCCTCACATCAAACTTTACATTTCTTGAAAAAACAAATTATTCAAGAATAGTAATAGTTCGTTATTTCTTACTTTTGTGACGATTATATCATAATCGAGATAGGCGTGAATTTCAAGTGAAAAACCTATTTTAATAAAGAGTTTTCACATTTATTTTTCCTATATGAATATTTTTCAATTTCCTTGAGTTTTTAAGAACGTATCGAAAGTTTCTGCTGTTGTAGGAATCGTAAATTCATTGGATAGAATTTTTTTAATATACTTATCCACTATATCATTTGTACTACTTTTCAAAACTTCATTCCCATTTATTATCGTTATTCTTTTTGTATCATCAACTACATTGTGAACCTGTTTTTCTTTCCATGCAAATTGACGACTTTGCGTGAATATTTTTTTCAAATCGTACCCTATACCAACCAAAAATTCCGAGGAAACTGTTCCTCCTTCGTCATATTGAAAGAAATTACCCACACACCAAACGTTGACACCTTCCCCTTGTTCACGCTTTATCTGCGCTATCATTCCTTTTTCTGTTTCTCCTGCATTGCTATAAAAGATGTCTGCGTCACGCTGAATTAACGCCGCAGTTCCTTGTTCACCCAAATCCGGACGATTTGTCGCTCCAACATAATGTACGAGCATTTTTACATCTTTATCTCCAAGTTGTACGCCACTTTTCCAAGCATACTCAAGTGCTAGTGTTTGCTCTGTTTGTTTTCCTAAAACAAGCCCAACGCTTTTTGTTTTCGTTTGTTTCGCACTAATTAACCCGGCTAGAAAAGCACTTTCCACCTCTGGAAGCGCTAGACTACTTACACCATTCAAAGGAACATCCGAACCGACAAGCATAAACGGCACAGATTTGAACTCTTGTTGAAAATTTTGCATATTCTCTTTTAACTCAACACCTATCCCGTAAACGCCGGCTGTTTCTTTGTTAATTTTACTCTTTGATTTACTATTGACTTGTCGAAAAGAGTAGGCAATGACCTTCTCTTTCTCGTTCACTTCATATGTATCCTCCGATAATAGGGAAGAATGTGGATTATTTCGATCAAAATAGACGACATACTGTTCACTTGGTTTTGGTTTCGTTGTTTCAGGCTTGCTTTCTTCGGCTTTTTCATTTCCACAAGCGGAAAGAAGTAGAACGAGTGAGCTAGTTAGGATGAAGATCGTTCGTTTCATAGATTTATACCCTCCGATTAATTCTATTTGTTAAAATGAAGTAGTACTATTCTATGTTAGTTTGTGGGGAAAAATCCTTGGGGGAGGGGGAAAAGTTTGATGACCTTTGTTTTCCTTGAATAATCACTCAAAGCATAAAATTTTGAATTCTTGTCGCTTACGCATGACAAATTACCTATTTCATCTTATAATCAAACTAGAAACACTAAGAATCGGGGGAGATAAGAAGTAGTGGATGTTATATTTTGGAAAATATTCTTCCTGTATTTATTTGTATTTTTAGTTGTCACCACAATTTGGCGTACCGTCGCCTATCAAAATTTTATCCGAATCCGTCCAGTTCTCCGATTTCTTTACTATGTTATTATTATATGTAGTTTATTAGGGACAGCAATTATTATTAACTTCGTACCGTCAAATGAACCAAAAGAACTTTTAACTCTCCTCATGTTTCTTATACTTTTTGATGCATTTATTATCTCAAATTTTCACATTATTAAAGCTTTCGGCTTCGATTTTAGTGCCTTAGAACAAAACACTTCTCATCTTGAACATTTACTCAATCATAATAAAACAATACAAACTGAACTACTAAATAATCTCTCAGGTTTTGAACTTTCTTCTACTCCATTAATAAACTACAACAATAGCGACCAATATATTAATGATTTGAACGCGTTCTTAACTTCGCTTCTATCTAATTACGGCGTCATAGAAATAGTAAACATGGCAAAAGATTATGATCAAATACTTCAGCACAATATTCTTTGGCGTACAGCCTATTGTGTAACAGATTTAAAAAACGTATATGATGGACAGGCCATCGTTGATGAAAAAAGCATATTGTTCCAAATTGAATTACAAGAAAAGGTACTGATTTTTTTCCGTACATACAATGATTATGTATACTCCTATCAAACATACATTACCGTTTATGCAACAATTTTCAATACCTACTACCGAAAGGAGGCGTAACAATGAGCGATTCTAAGCAAAACAATTCAGAAATTCGAATTCCGTTTGATTTTCAAAAAACAAAAAAAGTGCATCTTGCTACACCAGTTGAACAAAAAAAAATACTACAAAACATTAAAATGACACTACTCTATATTCGCTAATGTTTATTTTCAATCACTTTTGTCTACACTTATCTCGAGGTGATTGAATTGAAACCTATAATATGGAGCAAAAATAAAACTAAAAAATCAACGACACTTTCGATGAAAAATGAGGAAAAAGCATTGCAAAACATAAAAAATCTAGTAAAAAAACACACCTAACGCGAAGACTATCCTCGCATTAGGTGTGTTTTTACTTACTCTTTACTCTTCTTCATTTCTTTCGCTACTTTTCGCAGCGCTTTTTTCGAACCACGTTTCATATCGTGTTCAAATTTCCGATCAGCATACGAGATGAACAATTGCGAGAGGTCATAGCCTTCTGGATACAATTCAGTCGCTGCAAATTGCAATTGTAAGCGACGGGCATGAACCGTTTCGTACGTATCTTTTACAAAAATGATTACTTCATGGTCCTTCGTTTCCGCAACAATTGCACGCTCATTCGTTTCTAACCATAAAACGACATCACCAATGTTATACTGTTGGATCTGTTCCACATTCTTCTTTGATAGTTCCGGCTTGGAAAAACTTTTCCTCACATAGTTATACGACTTATTTTCAAAATAGTTTTTCGTGCGCTCCACAATATGAAGAGGAATTCCCATTTTTTGTGCAATATATAGTGCATTACTCGCCCCTGATTTCCCAATACAAAGTTGGTACAAAGGGTCCAACGTTTCCGATTCAAAGAGCATCGCTGCATTCTCGAAGTCTGGATGTTGCTCAGAATAGTTTTTTATCTCGCCATAATGTGTCGTTGCAATCGTTATGCATCCTTTTCCATAAAATTCTTCAAGAACCGCAATTCCAAGTGCGGCTCCTTCATTCGGTTCAGTTCCACTTCCGATTTCATCAAACAGCAACAGCGTGTTTTTATTGCTTTTCGACAGTATTTCCGCTAAATTTTTCACATGCGACGAAAACGTACTAAGTGCATTTTCTACACTTTGACCGTCACCAATATCCACAAATATTTGATCAAAGAGCGCAATTTCAGTTCCTTCATCTGCGGCAATGTGTAACCCTGAACTTACTGCAAGCGTTAAGAGACCAATTGTTTTTAACACGACCGTCTTTCCACCTGCATTCGGGCCTGTTATGATCAGCGTTCGGAAATCCTCCCCGATTGTAAAGTTAAGCGGTACACTATTTGTAAGTAACGGATATTTGCCGTTTATTATCGTCGTACATCCATGCGTATTTATTTGTGGCGCAATCCCATCGATCCCTTTGCTATACCTTGCTTTCGCCCAAACAAAGTCAAAATGTGCGACACACTCTACATTTTGTTTAATTGCGTGAATCTCAGTGAAACACAGTTCAGTCAGTTCTGCTAAAATACGAAACTCTTCTACACTTTCTTCCGCTTTCAGTATCCCACGTTCGACTGTATGTTTTTGAATCACTTGTGGTTCAATGAAAACGGTTGATCCTTTTGCTGAACTTTCAATAAGCGCGCCTTCAATATGATTACGAAATGCAGCTTTAATCGGCACTGTAAAATGACCATTGCGCTCGCTTATGAAAGTATCTTGCAACGCTTCTTTGTGGCTTGGATTTTTCATAAACTTTTCTAATCGTTCTTTAATTTTGTTTTCGCACTGTTCTAAACCACGTCGAATTTTCGCTAGGGCCTTGCTTGCATTGTTATCGATTTCACTTCCGCGTATCGCTGCACTAATCTCATCTTCAATGGTAACGAATGAAGATAGATGTTCACTATAGGCACAAAGCGTTGGTGCATAACTGCCTTTATTTTGCATAAATTGCTTGAGCAAACGACAACCACGTAAAAAATCTGCAAGACTTACAAGTTCCGACGCTTCAAGTGTCATTCCTTTTTCCATTTTATCTATTGTCATGTTCACATTTGAAATCCCTTTGAGTGGTAAATGAAAAGATGCATCGAGTAATTTACGTCCTTCTGTCGTTTCAGCAAGTCGTCCGTTCACGACAGATAGATTCGCTGATGGTTGCAGTCTGTCAACGAGCGCACTTCCTAGTCCACTTTGACAATAGCTTTTTAGTTTTTCTTTTAATGTAAAATAATGTAGTTTTTCATACGTTTGTTGATTCATTTGATTGTAATTCCCTTCTCTGTTTCGTCCAGAAACGAGCGATAGATGTTAAAAAGAATAGAAAAAGCTGTAGAACAATTGTCCCACAGCTTGAATGTATACTCTTAAATTGGGTGCACTTCACCCTTATTCATGAGAATTCGTTCATGGACTTGTTTCTAAAAATAGGTAGACGAGTGCCTTGGTTTCAATGAAGCGTAAAAAACTTCATTCCATTCATCCCTCATCTATTCAATTCACTAT
>JBOFGC010000017.1:0-5708 GCA_051648945.1 Bacilli bacterium | reverse complement strand
TGTGTTTTATTGGGTACTTACTCTGTCTCATAGGGCACTTATGCTGGTTCATTCGACACTTACGAACACTTATTGGACCCTTACGATCACTTATTGGTCCCTTATGCTCCTTCATTCGACACTTACGACTACTTATTAGACCCTTACGCTGCTTCATTCGGCACTTACGACTACTTATTAGACCCTTACGCTGCTTCATTCGGCACTTATGAACACTTATTAGACCCTTATGCTGCTTCATTCGACCCTTACGAACACTTATTCGACCCTTATGCTGCTTCATTCGGCCCTTACGAACACTTATTGGACCCTTACGCTGCTTCATTCGGCCCTTACGAACACTTATTGGACCCTTACGCTGCTTCATTCGGCCTTTACTCTGTTTCATTCGGCCCTTACGACCACTTATTAGACCCTTATGCTACTCCATTCGACCCTTACGCTACTTCATTCGGCCCTTACGACCACTTATTAGACCCTTACACTATTTCATGCAGCAACACCATATATGAGCATGAAATTTCCACATAACCTTGTCCTCTCCACAAATAATTCCTACTCAAAAAAGTACACCTCCATCTAAAAAGAGAAGGTGTACTTTTAAACTATAAATTCGATAACAACTTATGCGCTTCATTGACTTGTTGTTCTGTCGGTGTATCGATACCTTTAAGTGGATACGCTAAACCAAGAGTTTCCCACTTGTACACACCAAGTTGGTGATACGCTAACACTTCTATTTTTTCGACATTTTTAAGACTTGCAATAAATTGACCCATCTGTTTAAGATGGCTCTCATCGTCTGTAACAGTCGGCACTAGTACATAACGAACCCAAATTGGAACATGTTTTTCACTTAAATAGTTTGCAAATTTAAGAATGTGGACATTAGATCTTCCTGTTAGCTTTTTGTGAACATCATCATCGATATGCTTTAAATCTAGCAAGATAAGATCTGTATACGATAACAATATGTCTACTTTTTCCAAATAAGCTTCTGAAAAATCTACGCAACCTGCTGAAGTGTCTAAGCATGTGTGAATATTTTTTTCTTTACATTTCTTAAAGAGCTCAATTAAAAAATCAATTTGTAATAGTGGTTCTCCGCCGCTTACTGTAATCCCACCGCCTGAAGATTGGATAAATGGCAAATAGCTTTCGACTTCTGCAATAATTTGATCTGCACTCATTTCTTTCCCGGAATTCATTTTCCATGTATCCGCATTATGACAATATTGACAACGTAGCAAACAACCTTGTAAAAAGACGATAAAACGGATTCCGGGTCCGTCTACTGTGCCACATGATTCTGTTGAATGAACTAATCCTTTGACCACAATTTTTCCCTACCTTCATATTCTCTACACTAATTATTGCAAGTTCCTACTTATTAAGCAATACATTCTCAATGTTAAGAAAAAAAATCCCTCAGCCCGAAAACAGGTGCCGAGGGATTTCTATTACATACTTTCGTGCATTGTACGATTAATTACATCGATTTGTTGTTCGCGTGATAACTTAATAAAGTTTACAGCATAACCTGACACACGAATTGTAAGTTGTGGATATTGCTCAGGATGTTCCATCGCATCAACAAGTGTATCTCTGTTAAAGACGTTTACATTTAAATGATGACCTGCTTTAATTGCATAGCCGTCTAACATCGCAACGAGATTTGTTACTTGTGTTTTCTCTTCACGACCAAGTGCTTTTGGTACGATTGAGAATGTGTTTGAAATACCATCATAAGCATGTTCATACGGTAATTTCGCTACAGAAGCTAATGATGCTAACGCACCTTTCGTATCGCGACCGTGTAATGGGTTTGCTCCTGGTGCAAATGGTTCGCCGGCACGACGACCGTCTGGCGTATTCCCCGTTTTTTTACCATACACAACGTTCGATGTGATTGTTAAGATACTCATCGTATGCATTGAGTCACGGTATGTTTTATGCTTTTTCAATTTTTTCATGAACGTTTCAACGAGTTTCACTGCAATCATGTCCACAGCGTCATCATTGTTTCCGTATTTTGGATAATCGCCTTCAATCTCGTAATCTACTGCAATACCGTTTTCATCACGAATGACTTTTACTTTCGTATGCTTAATTGCGCTTAACGCATCAGCTACTACAGATAAACCAGCGATACCTGTTGCCATAGTTCGTAAAATTTCCGTATCATGAAGGGCCATTTCAATGCGCTCATAGCTATACTTGTCATGACTATAGTGAATGCAATTTAATGTGTTCACATACAATTCCGCTAACCATTCCATCGTCACATCAAATTTACGCATTACTTCATCGTACTCTAAATATTCTGCAGTAATTGGTGCAAATTCAGGACCAACTTGAATTTTTAGCTTTTCGTCTTTACCACCGTTAATTGCATACAATAACGCTTTACCTAAGTTGGCACGTGCACCAAAGAATTGCATTTGTTTACCAATACGCATTGCACTTACACAACAAGCAATTCCATAATCATCGCCCCACTCATTGCGCATAATATCATCATTTTCATATTGAATTGAAGATGTTTTAATACTCATTTCAGCACAATAACGTTTGAAACCGTCTGTAAGTTTCGTTGACCAAAGAACAGTTAAGTTCGGCTCTGGTGCTGGACCTAGATTGTCTAATGTACGTAAGAATCGGAATGAGTTTTTTGTTACAAGCGGACGACCATCTAAGCCGACACCTGCAATTGATTCTGTAACCCAAGTTGGGTCTCCAGAGAATAGCTCATTGTAATCAGGTGTACGTGCAAATTTCACAAGACGTAATTTCATAACGAAATGGTCTACAAGTTCTTGTGCTTGCTGCTCATTTAGCGTACCCTCTTCTAAATCACGTTCAATATATATGTCTAAAAATGTGCTTACGCGACCAAGACTCATCGCTGCTCCATTTTGTTCTTTAATTGCCGCTAGATAGCCAAAGTATAACCATTGGAAAGCTTCTTGTGCTGTTTGCGCCGGTTGTGAAATGTCATAACCGTAAGATTGTGCCATTTTCTTAAGCTCTTGTAATGCACGAATTTGTTCAGAAACTTCTTCACGTAAACGCATCACTTCTTCGCTCATTGTGCGAAGTCCAACGTTTTTCAAATCGTCTTTCTTCACTTTAATTAAGAAATCAACGCCGTATAATGCTACGCGACGATAATCACCGATAATACGACCACGGCCATAAGCATCTGGTAAACCTGTAATGATACCCGCTTTACGCGCGAGACGCATCTCATCTGTGTATACATCGAAAACACCTTGGTTGTGTGTTTTTCTAAACTGTGTGAAAATAAATTCAACTTCTTTGTCGACTTCAAATCCATAAGCTTCACAAGCAAGTTGTGCCATACGAATACCACCAAACGGTTGTAAAGAACGTTTAAATGGTACATCCGTTTGAAAACCAACGACTTTTTCATCTTCTTTGTTCAGATAACCCGGTCCATGGGAAACGATTGTTGAAACCGTTTTCGTATCCATGTCTAAAACGCCACCATTATCTCGTTCTTGCTTCGTTAATTCCATCACGCGTTCCCACAAGTGATTTGTTGCTGGTGTTGCTTCTGCTAAAAATTCAGAATCACCATCATACACTTTGTAGTTATTCTGAATGAAATCGCGAACGTTTACTTCATTTTCCCAAGCACCTTTTTGAAAACCTTTCCATTGTTCCATACCTTTGACTACCTCCTCTTTAATTACTATAACAGTTTTAAAATTATTTATATAACAGCTTTCATTAATAGAATACTATCGTTAGTCATTATTGTATATGATTTTTTGTGTACTTTTTGTGAAAATTATCACACATTTCGGAAAAATCTTTCATTTTACACTGTGTAGAGAGTGAAAACATAGCTTTCATTATGAAATTATTGGGAATAAGGTTCCTGTCTTCACATGATGTGATATGCATATCAAATGATAACTGTTATAGTCTTGTTTAATCGTCTGTTATATTATTTGGTATAACAAGAATAGCCTTTTGTATGCAATAAAAAAAGAGAATAGACGATGAACACGGTTGTTTATTGTCTATTCTCTATGCTGTTATATTATTTTGAAAACACTTGTACTAACTGTTCTGGTGTATGCGATAACCAAACACGCATCCACTTACGCGCACCTTCTAAATCATGAAGCTTCGCTTGACCACATTGTGTTTCATTCGCTGCTGGGATTTCATCGATTGTAATCGCATCTTCGAGTGTGTAGCCCATTAATTCGATAATTTGTTCTGGAGTTGCTGTACCGCTTATGACAAGATAAAATCCTGTTTGACAACCCATTGGCGAAATATCGATAATGTCGAATCCTGTAAACTTATCTAGGTGTTTACGTAAATTAAAAGCAAGTAAGTGCTCTAACGTATGAATTAATGCAGGACTCATCGCTTGCTTATTTGGTTGTGCAAAACGAATATCAAATTTATTCACAACACCGTCTGTCCCAACTTGATGAACGCCACAATGACGAACGTAAGGCGCAACTACAATATTATGATCCAATTCAAAACTTTCTACTGATGGCATATGCTTCTCTCCTCTATCCTCTTTAATTTCCTTAACTTTATATCAATATGATGAAAGTTTCAATCTATACCAATCAAACTTCCTCATTCTGTTTTGTTTTTTTACGGAATGGCAACCACCAGTTCCAATCGCCTAGTAGTTTCATCAAACTCGGCACAAGAATGAGGCGAACAATCGTTGCATCTAAGAAAATTGCAATGGCAATTCCTATTCCCATCTGTTTTACAGGCATTAAATCCGTAAAAGCAAATGCCCCAGTTACGACAATCATAATTGCTGCCGCAGAGGTAATAATTCTACTCGTCGATACTAGCCCTTCTTTTGTCGCATATTCGTTATCTTTTGTTTCACCGTACACTTCGTACATACGAGAAATTAAAAACACTTCATAATCCATGCTCAACCCGAATACTAGACCGAAGATAAATACCGGTAAAATAAGCATAATATTCGTTTCCGGAATGCCGAAGTGACCACCTTGAAATATCCATGTTACAATTCCAAATGTCGCTGTTAAGCTTAGTATATTCATGATAATCGCTTTAATTGGAATAAGTAATGAACGGAATGCAATCATCAGAATGAAGAACGTGCTCAAGATAATAATTGAAAAACCATAGAAAATATTATCGGTAATTTCATCAAAAAGTTCTTGCTCAAAGCGTAATTGACCACCAGGGATAATGTCAAAATCACCGTTTTTCTCCCACTTCCCTGATTGTGTGCGTAGCCATACTTTCGCCTCATTATCTTTTGGTTCATTTTTTAAATACACTTGTAAAGATGCATACTCTCCCGAAATAAAGGAATCAACAACCGGTTGAAGTGCTGGGCCCGCTGGTGATTGCAATGTTCCCCATAGTGTTTTCGCATCCATTCCTGTTACAGAGAAGATATCCGTCACTTCATGTACGTCTTTATTTTCTTTCAGTGTTTTTGTGAACTTTTCAAGTGCAACTAAATCACTTTCATTTAACATCTCTTTTTCAGAAGAAAGAAGTAATGAAAAGTTTGCGTGATCCTTCATCGCAGGTGCGAAGTTCTCTTCATACTTTTCATACACTTGTCGTGCAGGTGCTGATTCCGGAAGCGCATCGATTGTCGGTACATCTAGAACAACATTTCGAACCGGTAGTAAACAGAAAAGTAGGAGTAAAACGAC
>JBOFGC010000016.1:0-5066 GCA_051648945.1 Bacilli bacterium | reverse complement strand
GCAGACTCAATAGACGATACAAAACCAGCATCTGTATTTACTTATCAATCTAATTTATTTAAGGAAAAAAATGTAGAGGTTTATAGCAATCGTACGTGGAGAAAGTATTACACGGCAAATAGAAAGGAGATATATGCGCACACAACAGTGTCATGGGCTTCTAAAAAAACCAATACTACAAAAACTAAAAGTGTGGATTACAATCCACCGCAATATGCTCCAGTTAAGTATTATAACTCAGAGAATTATGCCAATAATAAAGAGTTAACAAACCGTGGATGGACAAATTGGAAGTTACAGTATAATTACTATAGAACACCTGAAAACTATTGACATTCCAATTGATAGTCTGGTTTAGGATAGAGTTACAAATAAAATGTCAGGAATTTATATCTAAAACCAATTTGAAAAAATTACACCCTAGAAAGAGGCTGAATTAAGTCAATGAACAAAACTAATAGCTTTAAGTTGATTGTCATTTTTTTAGTATTCACATCCATACTTCTCCTAGGACTAGCATACTTCTTTGGAGATTGGAATAACGCGGATCAAAAGATTGAGGAAAAAACACTAACTACCGACATCATAAATCGGGAGACAGATGATTTGATGGGACAGAAAGTTTTTCTTCAAAAAAGTAGTGTTGTTAATGTTCGTTTAGAATTAAGAGAAGAAAGCGCTGGAAAAATAGAAGTGTGGATTGGTGTAAACAAGCCGAAAATTTTAATGAAAAATGTAATTGTTTCGGCGATTATTTCAGAAGAATTCTTTTCGAATTTAAATGCATCTGATCCGTTAATAAGTAATGCTCTTGTCTCGAATTCTTTTGGAGATAAGGAATGGTCGGATTTATACACCATTGCTCCTGAAAAAAAATCACCAGAGGGAATTGAAACTTCAAGAGTGTTCATAATTGCACCAACTTCTTCTTATAATAAATTAGTTAAACTTACAGATAAAGTGAAAGTGAAACTCACATGGCAAGACGAAAAAAATCAAGTGAAGAGCGAGTATTTGGAGTTGGAGGGGACAGCTTAAAGACTATACGTTAGTTAATACAATTTATGTGAAATAGTAACCAACCAATATTCCTTACTAAATTGTACCCTTTGTCAAGGGCAGTTTAACAAAGAGCCTAAGCTATAAACTTGAAACGAAATAAAGAGTCCAGTTATGAGGGGCTGAAAAAGTCTTCAAAACAGAAAGAAATGATTTGGACAAAATGTTCAACTCATTTTTTTTTTGCATCTTCGAATTTCTCAAAGATATCAACGTTTAGTACAAATTCGAAGTCGAGAATACGATACTTTCTATTAAGACACATCTATTTGAGATATAATTCAGGATAGAAATGTTCTTATTTGTTAATTTTCATAATTTAATAAAAAACCGAGGAAAAAGATTAGTCTTTTTTCTCGGTTTTTTATCTATTCATATCTTACTAGTGGAATTTGAATTTGGTTATTCGCCGCAATCACTATTTTTGTTGTGAGCAGTGAATAGGCTCAGCCAGCTACTGCAATCTACGCCCTCACCGCACCCGTTGACTATTCGAAAAATGCGTCTTTGCAACTTCGTTTAATTTATCAAATCCATGAAGTCGTACCCAATCGCGGCCGATACGGTCGACGTTTGCACCTGCTCCTTTTGGAAATTGAAAGCCCCATTCACTACTCATTTCATCCATTAAATCGAGAAAACGAGCGCGCGCGATGACAGAGGCTGTTGCAACAGCGACCACTTGAGACTCTGCTTTCGTCATGCTCACCCACTGCTCACCGTTTTGTAAATCGAGTGCAACGCCAAATCTTTTTAAATAACGCGCATAGACGTTTGGTGCTGCAAACTGGTCAATGACGACATAGTCTACTGTTTTTGGACGTAATTTTTCAAGCAGTGCACTTTGCGCACGAAAATGACAGAGTGCTTTTAACTCGCCCTGATTGTATTTTTGAGAGATGCCTTTGTTGTAGCGCTCAGGTGTGAGCCAATACTCCGCGTGTGGAATGCGTTCTTTGATTTCATCGACAATGTTGCGAATTCTTACGTCATTCATTGCCTTGCTATCATCGACGCCAAGTTTGCGTAACCAACTTACATCTTCAGGTTGCACATAGGCGGCCGCGACATTAATACCACCAAAGAAGTCACCTGTTCCCACTTCGTCACTGCCAACGGTATGTTTTTCATTCCAATCCGTTGCAGCAAATGACGGAGTAGAGGAAGGTTTCGCACTTTGTGGTTGACCGCTTGGACTTCCCCATTTGCTACCGACAGTTGTCGCATTTGCGCCTTGAAACATAACTTTCCCACTTCGATAGGCGATAATACTAACGCCTTTTCCTTTATAGCGCCACACAGCACCTGGTGGAAGAGCGGCGAAGTCACCACCTGGAAAGGCTTTTTGCAAATTAGAAAGTTCTGATTTGCTTAATGTAATCACGTAATTACTCATATTCTTTCTCCATTTCTTCTTTTCTTTAGTGTAAAGGAGAAGAAATGAGAGTACAAGTTACGCTTTCATTTTACATTTGTGAAAGCGTTATTTAGAATGAAGATATGTATACTTTTTCTAATGAATGATTTTTGTTAAGATAGAGTAAGGAGTTACGAGAAGGGGAGCGGGCAGTGTGCAGAGTAATGGGAAACGAGTAACTGTTTTTATTGATGGACAACCTCATGCGCTAGTGACAGATGAAGACCCAGAGCATTTAAAAATGGTTGCAACAATTGTAGATAAAAAGTTAAAGAAGTTACGGAGCAAATTTCCACAGCTTGATCAAAAACGGTTGTGCATGCTTGCATTATTAGAAATTACAAGTGAACAAATGAAAGAAAATAGGTAGAGAGAAGAGACAACATGATAGATATTCTGATGTATGGTGTATTATTAATCGGTTTGTTTTACGGCTGGAAACATGGCTTGTTGCAACAACTACTCGATGCAACGATTGTCATCCTGTCGGTATTTGGCTCCATTTATTGGGGAAGTACACTCGCGACGAAAATTCAAGCAGAATGGCCCCAACTATTAGCGTGGGTTGGGGAGTTTGTGCCCCCGCTGTTTATCCCTTGGCTCTATAAGGTCGGTACAGTGCTGCTGTTATTTGTTTTCTTCCGCTTTGGTTTAGGGTTAGTACGCAAAGGACTAAGCGTCGTGGATTACATTCCAGTTATAAATTTTGTGAATTCCTTTTTAGGTGCAATACTTGGCTTGTTTAAAGCGTATTTGTTGGTGTTTACACTGCTGCTACTCGCAAGCGTTGTAATGGCCCCGCAAATGCAAGAGTGGAGTAAAAATAGCACACTCTATCATTATATTGTATATGAGACACCTGTATTAAGTGAATGGACAGCTTTTTTACATAAGTAAGGAAAGGATGCGTACAAATGGAACGAAATAAAAAAGGAGCAATTGCTCATTTAGAAGATATAGCGCTTTATTTAGAATTAACCGATGCAAACGCATTTCGAATTAGTGCCTTTCGGAAAGCGGCACGTGCCTTAGAAACAGACCCACGAGCGCTACACGAAATAGAAGATCTCACGAAAATTTCTGGCATTGGAAAAGGAACATTGGACGTAATACAACAGTGGCAAGAAAGTGGAAACAGCAGTATTTTAGAAGACTTACAGCAACAAGTTCCTCGTTCTTTACTTCAATTGTTGAAAATTCCAGGTCTTGGCGGGAAAAAAATTAGCAAATTGTACAAAGAGCTCGGCGTGACAGACGAAGCGTCTCTTCTTACTGCGTGTAAAGAAGGAAAAGTAGAGGCGTTAGCAGGTTTTGGGAAGAAGACAGCAGAAAAGATTGCGCAAAGTATCGAAACAAACCGTTCAAGTGATGCACGTGTACCTTTTCACCAAGTACTGCCGCTCGTTCAACAAATTTCAGCAGTGTTAGAAAAAAGTACGTATATTCAACGTTTTTCACCCGCAGGAAGTTTTCGTCGACATGAGGAAACGGTGAAAGATTTAGATTGGGTAATTAGTACGAATGACGTGGCTGAAGTACGTGAGATGTTGTTACAACTTGATCATATCGAAGAAGTAATTGGTGCAGGCGACACGAAAGTGAGTGTTCGTTTTTCCGAACCTATCGCCATCAGTGCCGATTTTCGCCTCGTGAAAGATGAGCATTTCCCAACAACACTACATCACTTTACAGGCAGCAAAGACCACAATGTACGTTTACGTCAGTTGGCGAAAAAACGAAAAGAAAGTATTAGTGAATATGGTGTGACGGTAGAAGAAAGTGGCGAAGTGCTCACATTCCCAACAGAAACGGCGTTTTTTAACCACTTTGGCTTACCTTTTATTCCGCCGAGCATGCGTAGTGGTGGGATGGAATTTGAAAGCATTACAGATGCAAGTGACGTGATCCAACTTGAAGAGATTCAATCAGATTTACATATGCACACAACGTGGAGCGATGGCGCCTACAGCATTGCGAACATGGCAGAGTACGGCATTGAGCATGGCTATTCCCATATCGCTATCACAGACCACGGACAATTTTTAAAAGTAGCGAACGGTTTAACTGCAGAGCGATTGTTGCAACAAGGTGCCGAAATTGATGCGTATAACGAAACGCATGACGGCATCACCTTATTAAAAGGTATCGAGATGGACATTTTACCGGACGGTACACTGGATTTCTCAGATGATGTTTTAGCGACGCTCGACTGGGTCATCGCAAGCATTCACTCTGGTTTTAGTGGAAGTGAAGCGGACATTATGAGCCGCTTGCAAACGGCGATTGAAAATCCGTACGTTGACATGATTGCTCACCCTACTGGTCGTGTAATCGGTCGTCGTGATGGGTATGCAGTAAACATACCAGCACTCATTGATTTGTGTGCGCAACACGGCACGATTTTAGAGTTAAATGCAAATCCGAAACGTTGGGATTTACGCAAAGAACATTTAGAATTAGCTGTAGCAAAAGGCGTTCCTATCGCCCTGAACACAGACGCGCACAACCGCGAAATGTTACATCATATGCAGTATGCAGTGGCACTCGCTCAAAAGGCATACGTGCCAAAATCACTTATTGTGAACACGTG
>JBOFGC010000015.1:0-3355 GCA_051648945.1 Bacilli bacterium | reverse complement strand
GGCTCGCGGCGTGCCCCGCAGGAAAGCGAAGGTGCCTGACGTAACGGACACTTACGAAAATTCATCGCTCGCGACCGAAGGTAACTTATTTTCAAAGAAAAGCCCAAGATAACAACACAAACCTTGTCATATGACACTTATTTTGTTATCATTCGTTTTTCGGTATCTTTTCGAAATAGCAGTCAAAAAGGAGTGTAGAATTTGCGCGTTGAAGATTTTTCCTTTCATTTACCACCAGAACTCATAGCTCAAACGCCCCTGCAAAACCGCAGTGCATCACGTTTGCTCGTATGTGATGGTGAAACAAAAACATGGGAACATCAACAGTTTCACCAAATTGTCGATTATCTAGAACGAGGCGATTGTCTCGTTATTAATAGTTCCAAAGTAATTCCCGCTCGTCTCATCGGTACGAAAGAAGATACGGGCGCAGCCATAGAGTTGTTGCTACTAAAAGAAGTACGAACAAACACATGGGAAGTACTCGCGAAACCAGCGAAACGTGTGAAAGTTGGAACGGTGCTCACTTTTGGTGAGGGACAATTAAAAGGCGTATGCGTAGAAATTGGTGAACAAGGTGGCCGTCACATAGAATTTCAATATGAAGGTATTTTTCTTGAAATTTTAGACGAACTTGGTAGTATGCCATTGCCACCATACATCACAGAACGTTTAGAAGAACGTGAACGCTATCAAACAGTCTATGCGAAAACACCGGGTTCAGCTGCAGCACCTACAGCAGGATTGCACTTTACCCCAGAAATACTGCAGGAATTAACAGATAAAGGCGTTCAAATTGCAGAAGTTACGCTTCATGTCGGTTTAGGAACGTTTCGACCAATGAGTGTTGAAAACGTTGACGAACATGATATGCATAGTGAGTGGTATGAACTGACAGAAGAGAATGCGGCGGTACTTAATGCAACAAAAGAAAAAGGGAATCGTATTATTGCAGTAGGAACAACGAGTTGTCGTACGCTTGAAACGATTGCAAGAGATTGTGATGGTAGATTTGTTGCGTGCTCTGGTTGGACAAACATCTTCATCAAGCCAGGACATGAATGGCGCGCTGTTGATGCTTTATTAACGAATTTCCACCTTCCGCAATCGACACTACTCATGTTAGTAAGTGCAGCAATTGAACGCGAATTTGCTCTTTCGGTATACGAAGAAGCGATTGCAGAGCGTTATCGATTTTTTAGCTTTGGTGACGCGATGTTCATCAAGAAATTTCAAAAGGAAAGAAGGTCATAGAGATGAGTGCAATTACCTATGAACATATAAAAACCTGTAAACAATCAGGAGCTCGACTTGGACGTGTTCACACGCCACATGGCAGTTTTGACACACCGGTTTTCATGCCCGTTGGAACACTTGCAACAGTAAAAACAATGAGTCCAGAAGATATTAAAAGTATGGGTGCAAATATTCTTTTAAGTAATACATATCACTTGTGGTTACGACCTGGTAATGATATTGTTAAACGAGCTGGTGGTTTACATAAGTTCATGAACTGGGACGGCGCAATTCTTACCGATTCAGGCGGTTTCCAAGTGTTCTCACTGAGCGATTTACGCCGAATCGAAGAAGAAGGCGTACACTTCCGTAATCACATCAATGGCGACAAGTTATTCTTGAGCCCAGAAGGTGCGATGGAAATTCAAAATGATCTTGGTTCGGATATTATGATGGCCTTTGATGAGTGTCCACCCTATCCAGCGACGCATGAATATATGAAAAAAAGCGTAGAACGTACGAGTCGTTGGGCAGAACGTTGTATTAAAGCGCACCAGCGTCCACAAGACCAAGGTTTATTCGGTATCATTCAAGGTGGCGAATATGAAGATTTACGTAAAATGAGTGCGCAAGATTTAGTAAGTCTTGATTTCCCTGGCTATGCAATTGGCGGTCTTAGTGTAGGAGAGCCGAAAGATGTTATGAACAGAGTGCTTGAGTTTACAACGCCACACATGCCGTTTAATAAGCCGCGCTACTTAATGGGTGTTGGAAGTCCAGACTCATTAATTGATGGCGCAATTCGCGGTGTAGATATGTTTGACTGCGTTTTACCGACACGTATTGCAAGAAATGGTACATGTATGACGAGTGAAGGACGTCTTGTAATTAAGAATGCAAAATATCGCGACGACTTTGGACCACTTGATCCAAACTGTGATTGTTATACTTGTAAAAATTATTCACGCGCGTATATTCGCCATTTAATTCACAGTAATGAAACATTTGGTATTAGACTTACGTCGTATCACAACTTATACTTTTTAGTAAAGCTAATGGAAAACGTACGTCAGGCGATTCGCGAAGATCGATTACTCGATCTCCGTGATGAGTTCTTTGAATCGTACGGATTTAATAAACCAAACGCTAAAAACTTTTAGAAGATAATATTAGGAGGAAATAAAATGCCTGAAATGCTTATCAGTTTGTTACCATTAATTTTAATGTTCGTGGTGTTTTACTTTTTATTAATTCGCCCACAACAAAAACGCCAACGTGAAGTAGTATCAATGCAACGCGGTTTAAAACGCGGTGACGCGGTTGTTACAATCGGTGGTTTCCACGGTGTAATCGACGTTATTAACGACGAGGAAGACACAATTACACTTAAGTCAGTAGACAACTCAAAATTAAAATTTACTCGTAATGCAATCGCGACTGTTGTAAAATCAGCAAACGTTGATGAAACTGCAATTGTAGAGTAAGAATGTAAAGCACTCGCTATTGAAGCGAGTGCTTTTTTCATATTGATTTCTTTAGAAAAGAAACTATAATAGTAAATAATATAGAAAATTCAGTATAATAAAGGGTGAGTTAAGGTGGTTCTAAAGCAGTTGCCTACTGTGTTATGTATTTTTTTCTTTTCCGGTATATTCAACGGGATTCTCTATTTTCTCGGTGTGGAAAGTGTGGGAGACAGAGATAGTGTAGAGATAATCTATATTATTTTGATCAATACGTTTTTCTTCTTTTCATTTAGTATATTATTATTTTTTGTGCAATGGGGTTGGGTCCTCTTTTCTCTTTACACTCTTTTTTGGGGAGCGTTGTTTTTTGTTAGTGAAAATCTAGTAAGATTACGCAATGTACCTCTGTTAGTGGATGATATGATGTTTTTGATGCAACCTGAAATTGCTAAAGAAGTGTGGAAGTATGTAGATATTGTAACGCTCGTTCTTTGCGGAATTGGGGTTCTTTTCATTGTGCTCATAATTTCAAAAATGACGAGAGGGTGGCCACAGCTAAAGAAATCATTGATTATCTCTGTGTTTCTTTTTGCAACATTGTGTAGTGGGGTTCTTACCTATACATTTGAGAGCAATAATGTGTTAGAAAATTC
>JBOFGC010000014.1:0-10991 GCA_051648945.1 Bacilli bacterium | reverse complement strand
ATTTTCTAATCTTTACATGATACATTGTGCACAGTAAGCATAAGGACTATTGATGTGGTAAAAAAACGTAGTATAACGACGGAACCTATTTTTTCATTTTCCATATCGGATTACATTATTGGTAGTAGTATTTAAAAATCGCAAAAAAGAGCTCCGATTTTGAAATCGAAGCTCTTTTTTAAAGTGTATTTACTGCCCCAAAACAAAGCTGAACACTTAGTTTATGGAGACGGCGGGAGTCGAACCCGCGTCCAAAGTTATTGGCATTTAAGCATCTACGAGTGTAGTCAATCTATTCGAATTTCGCTAGCGAGAGATGCCGAATGACAGGCTTTTCACTAGCTAGTCTGGTTATCCCTTTTCGTACCCCCTCAGACGGAGAGAGCAGAACGTGTCCCACTGATAAGTGTACCTCTATTCATGTACATGGGCGATACACGGTAGAGGCCATTAGCTTATGCTGCTAATGCGAAATTATTGTTTTTGCCAGTTATTGGCTTTCGCGTTTTTACGTGGCCACGCGACCCCACGACTCGCCACTTAAACTCAAACTAACCCTGTCGAATCCGTAACGCCCCCGATTAAAAGGAAACTTACGGGAATTAAATTCCTGTAACGTATTGCTATTATACCATAATTTAGCGATTGTATACTAGTTATTTTTGGCGTTCACGGAACGCACGATCAATCTCACGCTTCGCTTCTTTTTTCTTAAGATCTTCGCGTTTGTCGTATTGTTTCTTACCGCGACCTACACCAAGTAGTAATTTTGCAAAGCCATTTTTTAAGTAAATTTTCAATGGAACTAACGCATAACCTTGTTCTTTTGAAATGCCAATCAACTTGTTAATTTCCATGCGATGAAGTAACAGTTTACGACTGCGTAGCGGGTCATGATTAAAGCGATTGCCTTGTTCATAGGGACTAACATGCATACCCATAATCCAAAGTTCGCCACTAATAATTCGCGCATATGCATCTTGTAAATTCGCTTTACTTGCACGAAGGGATTTGATTTCTGTTCCTTGAAGAACCATGCCACATTCAAACGTTTCTTCAATAAAATAATCGTGATACGCTTTTTTATTTTGTGCTACTGTTTTGCCTGGACCTTTTGCCATATTTCTCACCTCTTACGTTTCAGTTTAGCACACAGATCCCTTCAAATTAAGAGACTTTTTTACAATCTGTGTGCTAAATGGACGCCATTACTTTTTCTTGTTCTTTTTGTTCACTTTTGCGTAAAACGGCGATTTCTTTTTATCATCATTTTTCTTTTTACCATATGGTTTACTATCACTGCTCTTTTTCGACGACGATTTAGAATGTCCTGGTCTGTCACCTGAACGTTTTTTCTTCTTATCTCCGCCTACAGACACTTCGCGTTTGGTGCTGTATGTCGGACGTTTCCCACGTGTTTTCATACCAACCACTTCAAAATCAATCGCTCGTTCGTCCGTATTTACTTTTACAACACGAACCGTTATCTCATCGCCAATCGTAAAGCGACGATTTGTACGTTCACCAACCATTGCGTAGTTACGCTCATCGAAATGATAATAATCATCCACAAGCATACTCACATGAACCATACCTTCAATCGTGTTTGGCAACTCAACAAACATTCCAAAATTCGTTACAGAACTTACGATACCTTCGAAAATATCGCCAATATGCTGTGCCATATACTCCGCTTTTTTCAGTTCGTCTGTTTCTCGTTCCGCTTCTACTGCACGACGTTCGCAATTCGACGTGTGATCACTAATATCATCAAGTTCAGCTGCCCAAAATGCGATGGTCGCTGGATCTTTTTTCTTTTCAATTAAATACGTGCGAATGAGGCGATGCACAATTAAATCGGGATAACGACGAATTGGCGACGTGAAATGGGTATAATACTCCGTCGACAAACCAAAGTGTCCAAGCGATTCTGGTGCATAGCGTGCTTGTTTCATTGAACGTAACATCACGGTACTAATAAGCATTTCTTCTTTTGTTCCTGCAACACGCTCGAGTACTTCTTGCAACGCACGTGGATGAATTTCGTCCGCTTTCCCTTTCATTACGATACCAAAACGTGTAATAAACTCAAAGAAACGCTCTAGTTTATCTTCTTTTGGCTCTTCATGCACACGGTAAATGAACGGAATTTTTAAGCGGTCGAAATGTTCCGCAATGGTTTCATTGGCTGCTAACATAAATTCTTCAATTAGGCGCTCAGCAACTGAACGTTCGCGTAGCACAACTTCTGTCGGCTTTCCTTTTTTATCAACGAGTACTTTCGCTTCTTTAAAATCAAAATCGATTGCGCCACGACGCATACGCTTGTTACGCAATATACTTGCAAGTGTCCCCATTTGCTCAAAAAATGGCAACAACGGTTTATAATGGGCACGTGTTTCTTCATTTTTTTCTTCTAAAATCTCATTTACCGCTTTGTATGTCATACGTTCTGTTGTTCGAATGACACTTGGTACGATTTCGTGTTTCACAACACCACCGTTATGATCAATTTCCATTAAACATGACAACGTTAAACGATCAACATGTGGGTTCAACGAGCATATTCCATTGGATAAACGGTGCGGAATCATTGGAATTACACGGTCAACTAAATACACACTCGTTCCACGTTCACGTGCTTCTTTATCAATCGGTGAACCTTGTGTCACGTAATGACTCACATCCGCAATATGCACACCTAATAAATAATTCCCATTTTCTAACTGTTTAACATGAACCGCATCATCCAAATCTTTCGCATCTGCGCCGTCAATTGTTACAACTGTCTCTTCACGGAAATCATGTCGTCCTTCATAATCTTCCGCTGCAATTTCATCCGGAACGGCAAGTGCTTGTTCTAACACTTCTACCGGGAACTCGGTTGGAATTCCGTGTTTATGAATAACCGAAATAATATCCACACCTGGATCATTTTTATGTCCTAAAATGAGAATAACTTCGCCTTCCGCTAAACGACGTCCTTCTGCGTATTGACTTATATGAACGACAACTTTATGACCGTCAATTGCACCTCCATAGTGGTCAGGTGCGATTAAAATTTCACCTGGCATACGTTTATCATCTGGCTGAACAGCTGCATAGCCTTTGCGCTTGTAAAACGTTCCAACAACATCCGTAGATGCACGTTCAACAATTTTAGCCACGCGTCCTTCTGGTCGTGCACCAGAGCTCTTCGCTAATAATGTAACAAGCACCGTATCACCGTGCATTGCTCCGTTCATCTCATTCGGTGGAACGTAAATGTCTTGGTCTACATTTTCTTGCTTAACAAAACCGAATCCTTTGGCATTTGCTAGCATTTTACCAGTGATTACATTCACCTTTTGTGGAAGCGTATATCGATTGTTGCGCGTCCGAACGACGAGCACCTCTTCTTCTAATTCTACTAATGCTTTAATAACGTCTTTAAATGATTGACCATCCTCAATATGAAGCGCATCTTCAATTTCATCGATTGAAAGTGGTGTGCCATCATTTGATTGGATAAGATGTAATACATCTTCTTTTAATTGCTGTAGCTGATCCATTCGCTACCTCCTTTAATTGTATATTCTACTTACTAGTTTGTCGTTTTAATCATTACTTCATACAAAAAAAGCAATTCAGAAAAATAAAGATAAAAAAAAACAACCGCACAATATGTCGGTTGTTTTTTCGTTTACTTTACGAAAAATGCGATTGCAATCGTTAATCCGAAAAATAATACACTTGCAACGATTGTTGCGCGTTGTAAAAAGGCATCAATTCCACGAGCTTTTTGTTTACCGAACAATTGCTCAGCTCCGCCAGAAATTGCACCCGATAAACCTGCACTTTTACCCGACTGTAAAAGAACAAGAACGATAAGTGAAACACAAGTAATCAATAATAAACCTACTAAAACTGTATGTAACATGGACGATATCCTCCTATGACCGAAAACAAAATGAATATAGTCAATCTTATCACGTTTTACACAGTTTCTTCAAGTATATTTCTACTTCACAAGCGTTACTTTATATCCCTTTTCTTTTAAAAGTGTGAGAATTCCCCATTTTCCTTCCAAATGACCTGCACCAACAGCAACAAAATGTTGCTCATCACTCGCAATATATTCTTCTAATTCAGGTAGCCAGTTTTTATTTCGAATTTCTAACATATGCTTTTCCGCTTCTGGATTCACCGACTGGTCCATATAGGTCGCAATGCTATTGTTTACATATGCTTCGTACAATTTATCAACTTCTTTTTCCATCTCTTTTTTCGGCATGATACTTTGAATAATATCATCTGCCAAATAGTCTGGATACGAATTTAATAACGTTTCGATTTGAAAATCTACTGTTTCTAACTGTTTTAATTTGAGATTATTTTTTTCAGCGATGTCCGTTATTTTATTGTCTACACCATACGTTGCGTCTGCTTCACGCGATGCAAAAGCTAGGTTAGAAAATAAAACACTAACATACCACGGTCGGAAACTAATAATGTCATTGTATTTCATTCCATAAGAAGGAAGAATTGATTTCAAATGCTTTTTTGTATCGTCATTTATAATTGTGTCTAATGTACCCACTTCTTTGAATAAAGCAGCACGATTCATTTTCGCTACGTTTTCTTCCGTAGTTACGGACTCCATAAGTATTTCCGTTACCAAATAGCCAGAACTAGTTAATGCGTTTGTAATTGTTTCAGGGAACGGATACATCTCTTTTTTTCCTAAATGAATCGTGCCTAGTACATACATTTTTTGTCCGCTCTCATTTTGCACTTCATAAAACGGCCACGCTACATCAATTTGCTCACGTGTTTCTTTTTTCACTTGTGGTTCTTTCCCACAACCGATAGCTACTGTAAAGAGTAATAAAACAGAAAGTAAAATTTTGATTTTTTTCATTAAAATACCCTCCTTTTCCTCTATTATACAATAGTTTCATATGTCATTTTATCTTAATTTCGAACTTTTCAAAAAGAAGCACCGCCATCCGCAGTGCTTCTTCTTTAGCCGATATATTTCACTTCATAGCCCTTTTGCTTTAACAAAGTTAAAATGCCATTCTCTCCATTCAAATGTGCCGCACCAACTGCAACAAAATGTTGCTCGCCACTCGCAAGTTGTTTTTCTAATTGTGGCAACCAGTTTTTATTGCGCTTTTCTAGAAGTAAATACTCAGCTTCTGCTGTCATTTCGTCTTCCTGATACTTTTCAATCGTATTTGTTTTATAGGCTGAAAACAGCTTATCCGCTTCTTGTTTCGCTTTCTCTGGCGATGGTATCGCCATAATAGATTCATCCGACGTTTGATCAGGGTTCAATTCGTCTAATAGACTAATTTGAAAATCTGCTGTTTCTAAAAACGCTGATTTCAAGTTATGTTTCTCCGCAAGTTCTGTAACCATTACATCTACTCCGTATTTACTTGTTGCCTCACTTTGTTCAAATGCTAGTCCTGAAAAATAGTTTGTAACATACCAAGCTTTATAGGATGTTAAATCCGTATACTGTACACCATACTCTTTGGCACGTGTTTTTAAATGTTCTTTTGATTTTGATGATAGATATTTTTCTAGTTCACCGACGGACTTATACGTTACTTTTCTGTTGATTTTCCCACGTGCTTCAGCAATGGCAGCATCACTCATATCAATTTCTGTTACGAGGGTGTTTGAAGATGTAATAGCATTTTGAATAGATTCTGGAAAAGGATACATACTTTCTTGTCCATAATGTACCGTTCCTAATACAAACATTTTATTCCCACTTGCATCTGTCACTTCATAGAATGGCCATTTCACTTTTTCCGTTTGTTTTTCTTCTGTCGTTCCACATGCGGCTAATGTAAAGGCAACGAGCATCATAGATAATAGTACAGATAGTTTTTTCATCGATTATCCCCTATTTTTGAAAATTCAATTTTTAATTATCACACCCATCAAAGGACGAGTGCACTACAATTAGCTAATCCATTTCCCGAGTCGTAACTGAAAATAACTTACATCTTCACCGAGACGCTCTTTCCGTTCTTTTAGTGGACTTTCCGGATATAACATCAAATCTTCTGCAATACGCTTTTTGATGTCTTCTGTCATGAAGCGCTCGAACGTTGGCGCATTCCCTTCTTCAAACCAATCTAAAAGATGTCGCTCAACAGTCGACTCGGCCAATTCTCTCGCTGCTGCGATTTGAGCGATGTCTTTACCTTCTTCAAATAACGCAACGCTCTCTTTGTACGTACCTTTACTCTTCACGGGTTTTTCATACTTCCATTGTTTAATTACAGATAAAAAGGCTTCTCCGTATGTTTCAACTTTATGCTCACCTAGACCTTTGACTTCTAACATTTCTTTCGGTGTTTGCGGTAACCTTGCGCATAAGTTACGTAACGTTTCATCGGAACAAATGATGTAAGGCGGAACTTTGTGTGTTTGTGCAAGTTCTCTACGTACTTCACGTAATAACTCAAATAATCCACTGTCTTTTTCTTTACTCACAGACACTTGTTCAATCGCTTCTTTACGCATTACCTTTTCTTTACCAAGTAACACTTCGCGCCCTTTGTCTGTTACAAATACCGTTGGAAATTCCGTTCGTGTTTGATCAAGATAGCCTTCTGCGATTAACCAATCTAAAAACATCGTAATGTTTTTCACAGCGTCCGCCTTCATTAATCCATATGTCGAAAGCTCGTCTAATCCAAAACTTTTCACTTTTTGATTGGATGAACCTTTTAGAACGTTAGCAACCATTGCTTTGCCAAAACGTTCTTTCATACGAATCACGCACGAAAGTGCCATTTGCGTCTTCGTTGTAACGTCTGATTGTTCTCGTTTATCGAGACAGCTACTACATTTCCCACATTTTTGATCACTTTGTTCACCAAAGTAATTTACGATGTACTGTAAAATACAGTTCTCTGTCATCGCTAAGTTCTTCATATCTTGAAGTCGACCAAGTTCAAATGCCGAACGTTCTTGATCTGTTGTGTTTTGTTCAATTAAAAACCGTTGCGTTTGTACGTCTTGAGCACTGAATAGAAGTACGCATTCACTCTCTAGTCCATCACGTCCTGCACGACCTGCTTCTTGATAGTAGGCTTCGATTGTTTTTGGCATGCCATAGTGAATGACATAGCGTACGTTACTTTTGTCGATCCCCATTCCAAATGCATTTGTCGCAACAATAACAGACACTTCGTCATTTATAAACTGTTGCTGCATCTCACTTCTCATCATATCCGACAAGCCAGCATGATATTTTGCCACTGAAATTCCTTCATCTTGGAGAGCAGAAAAAATACTCTCTACTTCTTTACGCGTTGTACAGTAGATAATACCTGTTTCTGTTGAACGGCTTTTAATCCAACGCATACACCATTTCGCATTTTTTTGCCCATGTAAGATGGCAAGTCGTAAGTTACTTCGAGCAAAGCCTCCTACGTACAAGTTCTCGGGTGTAATGTTCATTTGACGCATAACATCGGTTTGAACTTGTGGTGTTGCTGTTGCCGTTAATGCCAGTCGTACCGGTGATTGACCTAAACGATCGAGCCACTTACCAATTGTTGCATAACTCGGTCTAAAATCATGTCCCCACTCACTCATACAGTGTGCTTCATCGACAGCAACAAGTGCAATTTTTTGTTCTCTTACTGTTGACAGAAATTCCATATTGTCTAAGCGCTCAGGCGCGATATAGACAAGCGAAAATTCACCGTTTTTCAGTCGTTGTATTCGTTCAAAATATGTATGACTGTCTAGGGAACTATTAAAATAAGTAGCTTGAACACCGATACTTAACAGCGCATCTACTTGGTCTTTCATCAGTGATATCAACGGACTAATGACAATCGTGAGGCCGTCACTACATAGTGCTGGCACTTGATAGCATATACTTTTCCCTCCACCTGTTGGTAGAATGCCACACGTTGACTGACCACGTAATATATTTTCTATAATTTGCGATTGCACGGGACGAAAATCATCATATCCCCAATACTTTTTTAGCATCGCTTTTGCTTCATTCATTTTTTCAGCTAAAGTCATTTTCTCACCTACCTGCTAGATTCTACTAAATTATAGCATATGTGATTGGCGTGATGTAGAATCGACAGAATAGAAAAGTTCGACAAAGCTTTCATGTGAAATCTTTGTCGAAACGCATTACACTAGTTTTACTTGAGCGGTTTATTTAATGCAACTGCACTCACGGTATAGCCTTTCTTCTCCATCAACGCTAGAATGCCATTTTCACCAATTAAATGATATGCTCCGACATAAACAAATGATGTATCATTTGTTTTCGCCAACTCTTCCAGTTTTGGCACCCACGCTTTATTGCGATAGTCGAGTAAGGCATATTCTAGTTTCTTTTCTTTTTCTGACATGTTCTCTGTCACGATGTATTTCGATAAATCTTTACCTTTATGATAGTCTTCTAAAAGAACCTCACCTTGTTTCGTTACTTCAGCTAATGACTGCAATTCAGCAATATATTCATTTGGATCAATGCGATTTATTTCATCATAGAATTTATCTCTTACATTCCCTCCATCGAGCGATGTATCTTTCTTATCATCGCTAAATGCTAAATCGTCTTCTTCGATTTGACTCTCAATTCCAAGCGCTAACGAAATTGGCGAACCATATTGCGTTGACATTAGACCTATATTCTTTAGTTTTGTCATGTTTTCATACTTAATTCCAAAGTCCTTCGCGATTTGTTTTAGCTTCGCTTTCGATTGCTTTGTTAACTTAGATTCAATACTATTTTCGTACTGAAAATCTGAGAGGTCTGCGCCTGTCGCTTGTGTATTACCAAGTTCTGATGCATAGGCATCCGCATCTTGTGCTGCATTACGAATTACTTCTGGTATGGGATTCATTTTTGCGTTTCCGATATGAATGGTTCCGAGTACATACATTGTCTTTCCGTTTTTTTCTAATTTATAAAATGGCCATTTTCTCGTTTCTTTTGAAATTTTTTCACCTGCTGTTTCTTGGCTACATGCACCTAAAAAAAGTGTCACAACAATGAGTACTACAAAACTTTTTAACAATTTCATACATTTTCCTCCTAATTCGCCTTCGCTTTTTATTGGATTTTGTGTAATTGTCAGTGATGAGTATGTAGATTTCCTCGGTGAGTTTGTAGGTAGTTTGAGAAGTTTGTTGATGTTTTCTCTTTGAGGTCGTGTTTGTTTGTGAGAGACGTTCTCTTGAGGTATTGTTATATTTCTTATGTTACTAATAATATATCTTATTGTTACGAATATTACAATATATTTCTTTTTGATTAATTTATTTATTGTTTTTCCAAATCAAAAAAGCTGACACAAAGTGTCAGCTTTTCCTTAAATCTATATACAATTATTTTTTAAGATTGTAGAAAGTTTTGATGCCACTGTATACAGCAGACTCGCCTAACTCGTCTTCAATGCGTAATAATTGGTTGTATTTAGCAATACGGTCTGTACGTGATGCAGAACCAGTTTTGATTTGACCAGCGTTTGTAGCAACTGCGATGTCAGCGATTGTGCTGTCTTCAGTTTCACCAGAACGGTGAGATACTACTGCAGTGTAACCAGCGCGTTTCGCCATTTCGATTGCTTCAAAAGTTTCAGTTAAAGTACCGATTTGGTTAACTTTGATAAGGATTGAGTTAGAAATGCCTTTTTCAATACCTTCAGCTAATTTTTGAGTGTTTGTAACGAATAAATCATCACCAACTAATTGTACTTGTTTTCCAAGACGCTCAGTTAATAATTTGTGACCGTTCCAGTCGTTCTCATCTAAACCGTCTTCGATAGAGATGATTGGGAATTCTGCACATAACTCAGCATAGAACTCAACCATTTCTTCAGAAGATAAACCAGTGCGGCCTTCGCCTACTAAGTCGTAAGTTTTCGCTTCTTTGTTAAAGAACTCAGAAGATGCAACGTCCATACCTAAGAAGATTTCTTCGCCAGCTTTGTAACCAGCTTTTTCGATAGCTTCCATGATTACTTCTAAAGCTTCACGGTTAGAACCAAGGTTTGGAGCGAAACCACCCTCATCACCTACAGCTGTGTTTAAACCTTTTGCAGAAAGAACTGATTTAAGGTTATGGAATACTTCAGTACCCATACGGATCGCTTCTTTAAAGTTAGGAGCTCCTACTGGTAAAATCATGAACTCTTGGAAGTCAACGTTGTTATCAGCATGTGAACCACCGTTGATGATGTTCATCATTGGTACTGGAAGTTCTTTTGCGTTGAATCCACCCATGTATTTGTATAAAGGCATTTGTAAGAAGTCAGCTGCTGCGCGAGCTACTGCCATAGAAACACCAAGAATAGCGTTTGCTCCTAATTTACCTTTGTTTGGTGTACCATCTAATGCGATCATTACGCGGTCGATTTCAGTTTGCTCAGTTACATCATATCCGATGATTTGCTCAGCGATGATTTCGTTTACGTTGTTCACAGCGTTTAAAACACCTTTACCAAGGTAACGAGATTTGTCGCCATCACGTAATTCAACTGCTTCGTGCTCTCCAGTTGATGCACCTGATGGAACCATTGCACGGCCGAAACCGCCTGATTCTGTGTAAACTTCTACTTCGATTGTTGGGTTACCACGAGAGTCAAGGACTTCGCGAGCGTATACGTCAGTAATAATTGGCATAATGATAAATCTCCTTTTTTTTAAATGAAATGTTATTTTTTAATCAGGGAAACCCCTGTCATTTCTACTGGTTTTTCGATGTTTAGTAAATCAAGCATAGTTGGTGCGATATCGCCCAATTTTCCGCCATTTAATTCTAAACCATCTTTTGTAATAATGAATGGTACGTCATTTGTTGTATGTGCTGTCATTGGATTGCCTTCTAAAGTCGTCACTTCATCAGCGTTTCCGTGGTCAGCAGTGATAATCGCAGTACCGCCTTTAGCGTGTAATGCTTCAACAACGCGTCCTAAACACTCATCTACCGCTTCGATTGCCTTCATTGT
>JBOFGC010000013.1:0-5019 GCA_051648945.1 Bacilli bacterium | reverse complement strand
ATTTCATAATTATTCTTATCAATCCAGTCATAGATTTTTTGAAAATAGTCCGTTTGCTCTCGTGGGCCAATACTGTTTAATATCGCTAACATCGTAGGCTCTATATAGCGTAGATTACTTGCGTTTTGCGAACTATATGTAACAGGCAAACAATATTCAATATCATACTTTATCCCATTGTTTGAAATTGGGTTTTTATGATAAAAAATCGCATACATACTACCTTCTGCTTTCAGTTGAAGCGCAGCACATTTCTGATAAAGAGCGACAAAATGATGTGTTGCACTCTCTTTCGTTAATTCCGTCTCAGAGCGAATGCTCAACACCCAATGTCCTTCACTAAAAGTAACCATTACTTCTTCAACGTTTAATTCAATTTCATCCTCAATCAAATGCATCAATCGCGCTTTCTTACTAGCAATTTGCTTTTGGAGATCATCAATTTCTCTTCTTTTTTCTTCTAGTTCTGTAAACTTTTTTTGGTAGAGTTCGAGAAGTTGTGTTGCACTACTGCTATTCACTAACTGCGATATTTCTTCAAGTGTACAATTCAAACTGCGCAAATCACGTATCATTCGAATTCTAACTAAATCGTCTTCTGTATAATAGCGATAGCCGCTATCTTCATCTACTTTAGAAGGTTGAAGAATACCCTTTTGTTCATAAAAACGCAATGTCTGTACACTTACATTCGTTGATTTTGATACAGCTCCTATTAAAAAGTACTGTGGCTCTTTCGTATTCATTATAAATCCTCCATGAATTTAATCTTATCTGTCGGAATCAAATGATGTTCTTTATATTAGCATCGGTTCGACCGATTGTAACATACGAATAAAACACACTACTCACAAGTACAATAATCGCTACCGAATATGCTCCAAACGACTCGGTAAATAGACTTGCAAAAAAAGAACCTGCAACAACACCGATTGAAAAACATGCATAATAAAGGGAAAATGCAGCCCCTCGTTCTACTTCATTCGTACTCATCATTATCCATTTATTTGAGGAAGGGAAAATCAAAGCATAACCTAATCCAAAAATCCCCATCGCCACGTAAAGTACTGTGATGTTGCTCGTAAAATGGATAAAAAACAGAACAAGTGTAATCAAAACCTGTCCCATGCTCATTAAAAGAATTGGGCTGTAGCGATCAAAAATTCGATTGATCGGTAAGATAAAAACGAGAACCGCTACAATTCCAAACGTACTCATCAACATCCCACTCAATTTTGCATCATACCCTAGTGCAATCACCTTTAAAGGCAAAGAATACGTTAAAATTCCAAGTGTTAACAGCAACGAAAATCCACCAATTAAACTAGGACGAAGTCTGCGATTACTTAAAAGTGTTGGATATACATTTCGTTGTGCATCGTTTTCGCTTACTTCAATTTTCTTACTCTTTAACAACAAAGCACTACAAATCCCAAGACTAATCAAGAGAATACTCACACTACTAAACACTATATCTACTGAATATTTACTCTGCATAATTCCGCCAAAAGCTGGTCCTATAATAGCAGCTAATCCAATGAATCCACCCGACCGAGCAAACTCTTTTCCTTGATTGTTGCTCTCCGTCATTGTCGACAGGTACGTATAGATACTTGGCACAATAAATCCGCTCATAAATCCATGTAATAGACGTATAACAAATAATAAATACAGTGAATCAGTCACAGAGTAAAGAAATAAAAATGAACCTGTTAAAAAAAGTGCACCCGTGATCGTCCATTTTAAATTCGTACCTGCTTTTCCTAACCATTGTCCTACAACTAAATTTCCAAACATATTTGCAAATGAATACGTTCCAACGACAATCCCGAGCAGTAATGCCGGACCACCTATAAACGCTACATATGGACTCATTACCGGAAACTGCGAAAACATATCAAAGAAATTTGCGAATAGTAAAATATATAGTAATAGTTTCGTATAGAAACTTTTATCAAGCAATGTCGTTCCTCCTTCTGCACAAACTAACATGCAATGAACTTAATACAATCCATTATAGCTTATTTAGTAACATTTTTAAAAATAAAAGTCATTGAACTACAAAAAAATCCTACCGTTTGGTTAGGATTTCTTTGTATTGAAATAGCGAATCGCTGTTATCGTCGGACGAACTACTTTTTGATTTATCGTAGCTACAAGTTCTGGCATAATATAAACTCTTCGTGAATATTTGAACCAAAGAGAAGCAGCAATAATCGTTAACAAACCAATTTGTGGAGAAAACGTCGGATAATCTACAAATCCAGTTAGAATAAACACCGGAAAGAGATAGAGGAAATATTCGAAGTAATGATTTGTATGTTTTCTGCCATAATAAAAAAACATGATAATTACTTTCAAGATTGAAAGGAGCGCAACAACTGAGATAGCAACTCCACCAAATAAGCCGTATTCCGTGAAAATACCGAATACCATGTTGTGGGCGTGCGGTACAAGTTCTCCTGTTCGAGCAATGTATTCATCTTTAAATCCTAACGATGTCGTTCCAAATAGCCAATTATCTTTCCATATTTGAAATGCATTCTGCCAAATAGTTTCACGTACATCGATACTATTACTCACAATTTCTCCACGTGGCATCAAGTTAATCAGCCAGGGTGAAACGAAAAGCCCTAGGGAGCCAATCACGATAAAAAGTGTTCTTGATATTCGGAAGAAAAACAATAAGTACAACAAAATCATTGCAGCAAATCCTGCTCTCGACTCAGTAGCAACTACACCACTTGTTAATAAAGATGCAAAAACAATATACAGGCCTGCAAAGCGATATTTCTTTTGGACGATGCTTCGTTGTAGTTCAACAAAAAGTAATGCTAACCCAATGAGTAGTAAAAACATATTAAAATTTGGATTGTAGGCAACCCCTGAAATTCGGTCGTAATTTTTAAAACTCTCTTTTCCAAACAAATACGTCCCACTAATTAAACCGAGCCATTTCGGAAACGGAAGAAGAACAGCAATTTTACCAACAACACAACTATAGATTGCACCACCAACATAAACCCATTTTAACGTTCCGAACGTAACCCGAAATGAACATTGCGCTAAATGCAAATATAATCCCCAATAACTTAACAACATAAGTGAAATCAAAAGTATACTTCCAGATTTCAAAGTAAACGCTGCTCCAATACTGCAACTAATTAATAACAGAAAAAGCGCTGTGCTCGATGATTTAATTTTTATTTTTTGCTGTTGATAATGCTGAATGTACTGCGAGATTCCTAACGCAAAAAGCCACGCCATACCTAGAGGAGGTATTATAAAACAGAACAGCACGCCTTTTTCGAGTTTTGACAGTGAATTTAACCACTGAGCAATTTTCCTCATACGTATACCTCTTTATAATTATTTTCTTCTACAATAAACTGAATGTTTTATTAATTTAGTAACTGTATTTAGTTTATTCTATTTTTGTAAATTTTCAACCAATTTAATTGTAAAAAATCAACTAATTCTGTCGCACCTTATTTTCATTTTGTTATTGATTATTTTCTAAAAATTTATATAATATATCTATATATCAATCCCTAACTATAGAGGCGCAGTTGTAAAAAGTAATATTCATCATAAAAATAAGGACTAGATGAATACTAAAGGTACACCTGCCGAAGTGAGTACATTGCCTTATCATTGTATTTGCTGGGCTTATTTCTGAAAAAGAATAAGACTGTCATGTGAGAAAAATCATGTGAAGCGCTATACAACGAAACATTATTTCTTCTTTTTGTTTACTTGTGAATCCTTCTTCGTGTCTTTTTCTCTCTTTGCAAACTATTTTTGGTGATAAAAACTATTATGCAAGGAGAATGTTTATGAAAAACGGAATTTCTTCCGAACAACCAACTCTTCAAAGAAAGTTAAAATCTCGACATCTATCTATGATTGCCATTGGTGGATCTATTGGGACAGGATTATTTTTAGCAAGTGGGACCTCAATTAGTCAGGCAGGTCCAGGTGGCGCATTACTTGCCTATACATTAATCGGGATTATGGTCTATTTCTTAATGACAAGTCTTGGTGAAATGAGTGCGTATTTACCTGTTAGTGGCTCGTTCAGTACGTATGCGACACGCTACGTCGACCCTGCTCTCGGATTTGCACTAGGATGGAATTATTGGTTCAATTGGGCCATTACACTCGCCTTCGACCTCGTTGCTTCTGCGATGATTATGAACTATTGGTTCCCAGACGTACCACCTTATCTTTTTAGTGGTATTTTTCTTATCATAATTATTAGTATAAATGCACTAAGTGTTTCCGCGTATGGTGAGGCTGAGTTTTGGTTTGCTCTCATCAAAGTAATTACAGTTATTGTCTTCCTTATCGCTGGTGTTGGTTTAATTTTCGGAATTATCGGTGGTGAAGCCATTGGTTTTAGTAACTTCACAATGGGGAATGCGCCTTTTGCGAATGGTTTTCTTGGCGTGTTAGGTGTATTTATTGTCGCAGGATTTTCTTTTCAAGGAACAGAACTCGTTGGGATCGCTGCTGGTGAAACAGAGAATCCTTCTAAAACGATTCCAATAGCAATTCGACAAATTTTTTGGCGTATTCTTCTATTCTATATTCTTGCAATCGCAGTGATTGGGTGTATTATTCCCTATACTTCGCCAGATTTATTAGACGGTGGTGTAGCTGTCAGTCCTTTCACTCTCGTATTTGAAAAAATCGGCATTGCTTTTGCAGCAAGTGTTATGAACGCCGTTATCCTAACAAGTGTTCTTTCAGCGGGAACAAGCGGAACATACGCTGCTGCGCGTATGCTCTACACACTGGCACTTGATGGAAAAGCACCAAAAAGTCTCGGTGTTCTTTCAAAAAATGGCGTTCCATTGCGTGCACTTTTAGCAACAGCAGCTGTTGGTTCACTCGCATGTTTAACGGCATTTTTCGGAAATGGGGAAAGCGAAGGCGTCGTCTATCTATGGTTGCTTAACATGTCCGGCCTTTCTGGCTTTATTGCTTGGCTAGGCATCGCAATTAGTCACTATCGTT
>JBOFGC010000012.1:0-2844 GCA_051648945.1 Bacilli bacterium | reverse complement strand
TGGAAAAGCGTTCATACCGATGATTATTGGGTTTGGTTGTAACGTTCCTGGCATTATGGCCGCACGTACAATTGAACAACCACGCGAACGTTTGCTTACGATTTTAACTGTTCCATTTATGAGTTGCTCTGCACGTCTTAGCGTTTATACACTTTTTGCTGCTATCTTTTTTAAAGGACGCGAAGCAGAGCTCGTTTTACTTCTCTATGTATTAGGTGTATTTGTAGCACTTGCTATATCTAAAGTGTTTTCAGCGACGATTCTTAAAAAAAGCGAAAGTTATTTTTTCGTAGATTTACCGAACTATAATGTGCCGCATATGCGTACCCTTCTACGTTCTACTTGGGACAAAGGAAAAGGATTCGTAACAAAAGCAGGTACATTCATTTTTGGTGGTAGTGTATTAATTTGGTTTTTAGCATACGCGGGTCCAAACGGCTTTGATGTGCCTATGGATAAAAGTTATATGGCGATTATTGGCTCTTGGTTAGCACCATTATTCGCGCCGATTGGCTTTGGTACTTGGCAAGCGGGTGCTGCACTCATTACAGGATTTTTAGCAAAAGAAGTTGTCGTATCAACAATGAACATTATCTATGAAGCACCTTCGACTGAGGCACTTCAACAAGTACTTGGTGAAACATTTACATTGGCTGGTTCGCTAAGTTTTCTCGTCTTCATTCTCCTTTATATTCCATGTTTAGCGACAGTTGGGGTATTAAAGAAAGAAACAGGTAGTTGGAAATGGACGTTTGTAAGTATTGGTATTTCACTTGTTATTGCTTACATTTTAGCGGCAATTGTATATGTCATTGCAAATATGTTTTAAGTAGACTATTAATCTTTTCAAAAGGGCGTGAGTAGATGAGCACGATCATTATTACTGCGATAATTGTTGGCTATGCTATCTTTACTTTGTATCGCTACGTTAAAAAAACGAAAAAGGGCAAATGTGCTGGTTGCAGCTTGAGTAAAGATTGCAACACCGGATGCTCTGTTACGACACCCGACTGGCTTGAAAAAAAATAAATTAAATGTGATTACAATAGAAAGAAGCAAGCGATAGGTTCTTCTACCTCATCCTTGTTTCTTTTTTTATGTTCCTTTCCAAAATTTCTCATTTAAAGTTATACTCTATATATTCACAACATATAACATCAATATACGAACATTGCGCAATTTAATAACAACAATCGTTCGTTTTATACCTCTTCCCATGCACTTAACATGGCGATGTCAACTACAAAACCGAACATTCTATTACATAATGTGTCATTTTCTTGAACTTATTTTTCGACAAAAAGTAAAAAATTTTTCAACATCTATTGAATTATGAAATATTTCTTTTACAATAGTTATTAATATATCAAAAAACTATTGAGGAGGAATTCTATTTGTTACAATCTTTAGAAAACTTTATTAATTCAGAGTCCTTTGCTCCTGTTCGTGCGTTCGTTGGTAGTATCAATGACTTTTTATGGTCACAAGCACTGATCATTCTTCTAATCGGTTTTGGTTTATATTTCACTTTTAAAATGGGTTTTGTTCAGTTTCGTCTAATAAAAGACATGTTTAAAAGTATCACGGAAAAAAGTGCATCGCCTGACGGAAAAAAAGGCGTAAGTGGTTTTGGTGCATTCGCTGTTAGTACCGCTAGTCGCGTTGGTACAGGAAATATGGCGGGTGTTGCAACAGCAATCGTAGCTGGTGGACCAGGTGCCGTATTTTGGATGTGGTTAATTGCGATTATCGGTTCTGCTTCTAGTTTCGTTGAAAGCACACTCGCTCAAGTTTACAAAGAAAAAAATGGAGATACCTTTATTGGTGGACCTGCTTATTATATGCAAAAAGCGTTAAACATGCGTTGGTTAGGTGTGATTTTCGCTGTATTAATTACAATTTGTTTTGGCTTTATTTTTAATGCGTTACAATCAAACACAATTAGTGCTGCTTTTCAAACAGCATTCTCATTTAAAGCGGAATATATCGGTTACGTACTAATTGCTGTTACAGGTATGATTATCTTTGGTGGTATTAAACGTATTGTTACCTTTGCTCAAATCATTATTCCAATAATGGCGGGCATCTACATTCTCGTTGCTTTTTTAGTTACACTTTTAAACGTTACAGAATTACCTGCAATGTTTGCAGATATCATCTCTAGTGCATTCACATTTGAACAAGCAACAGGTGGTATTATCGGTTATGCAATGATGAACGGAATTAAACGTGGTCTTTTCTCTAATGAAGCAGGTATGGGTAGTGCGCCGAACGTTGCCGCTACTGCAAGTGTAAGTCACCCTGTTAAACAAGGACTTATCCAGACTTTTGGTGTGTTTATAGATACAATTATTATTTGTAGTGCTACGGCGTTCATCGTTCTACTTTCTGGAACATACACAAACTATGATTCTTCTAATGTAAATGGAATCGAAGTTACACAAAGCGGCCTCCAATCACTTCTTGGCGACTGGGCACCGATATTTATTGCCGGCTGTATTCTATTGTTTGCTTTCACGTCGATTATCGGAAACTATTATTACGGTGAGGCAAACATTCGATTTATTACTGAGAAAAAAATATATTTGAATGTATATCGTATTCTCGTTCTTGCTTGGGTTATGTTTGGAACATTAGATGCTATCGGCTTTATATGGGACTTGGCTGACTTGTTCATGGGACTTATGGCTATCATTAACCTTTATGCGATTTTCCGACTTGCTCCAATTGCAAAAGAAGCACTTGATGATTATATGGTACAACGTAAAGCTGGAAAAGATCCTATGTTCTATGCTGATACAATTAAAAAGAATCACGGTATTTCTGCTTGGCCAGAACGTGAAG
>JBOFGC010000011.1:0-5768 GCA_051648945.1 Bacilli bacterium | reverse complement strand
GTGCTTCTTCTACATCGCGTAAACGAACAGGTCCAAGCATTTCCATTTCTTCTTTAAACTGTTCGACCATTCGTTGACTCATATTCTTAAAGATAACTTTTTGTACTTCTTCAGTAGAAACTTTAAGTGAAAGAATGAGATCTTCGTTTGCCACTTCACGAATCACACGTTGAATACTACGGTTATCGAGCGTAACAATATCTTCAAATACAAACATTCTTTTCTTAATCTCTTCTGCAAGTTCTGGGTCTTGAATTTCTAGTGTATCTAAAATAATACGCTCTGTTTGGCGGTCTACACCGTTTAACACTTCTACAATTGCTTCTACTCCACCTGTTTGTGTGTAATCTTGTGTCACTGTTGTCGATAATTTCCGTTCGAGCACTTGTTCGATTTCATTTATAATTTCAGGTGATGTCGAATCCATTTGTGCAATTCTTTTGGCGATATCTGCCTGCATTTCTTGTGCGAGACTGCTTAAAATCTGACCTGCTTGAACAGGTTCTAAATAACTCAAAATGAGTGCAATCGTTTGCGGATGTTCATTTTGAATGAAATTCAATATTTGAGCCGGATCTGCTTTTCTTGCAAAGTCAAAAGGTCGTACTTGCAACGTAGAAGTTAAGCGACTAATGATTGCTGATGCTTGATCATTTCCAAGTGCTTTTTCTAATACGTTCTTTGCATAGCCGATTCCACCCTGGCTTATATATTCTTGCGCAAGAGCAATTTGATGAAACTCTTCAAGAATGTCTTCTTTTTGTGTTGAATCCACTTTACGAATGGCTGATATTTCGAGTGTTAACTTCTCAATCTCTTCTTCGGCCAGATGTTTGTACACATTTGCACTCACATCTGGCCCTAAAGAGATTAGAAGAACAGCCGCCTTTTGCTTTCCGGTTAATCCATCTTTATCTCTTCTAGCCACGACTGAACCTCCTAATCTTCCGCTAACCAAGTGCGTAACAATTTCGCAAACTCTGTTGGATTTTCTTTTGCTAATTTCTCTAATTGTTTACGTTTCACACTCGCATCGTCCATATTCCCAATTGGTAAATCAGGCACTTCACCCGTTCCTCTTACTAAACTATCAACATCCATATCTTCTATGACACTATCCGATGTGTTGTTTTTACGTTTAGATAGAACTAAGAAAACAATGATTCCAATTAAAATGAATAGTACCGCTCCTGCTGCAATGTAAACCCACATTGGAATCGTACTCATAAATGTCGGTTGCTCAATCGGCTGTTTCCCATTGAACTGTCCAACACTTACTGAAACCTTTTGTTGTAGTTGATCAGGTGTAATCTCTTCGCCCGTCACTTCATCTTTTGCAACGGTTGTACTGATAATGCTACTTAAAATATTTTGAATATCTTCTTTCATTTCAGGCGTTAACGAATTTATATCGCTTGCTTCTGGTGGTTCTACGATAACTTGAATGCCCAAATCACGTACTTTATATGGACTTTCAACGATTGTTTTGTTAATTCGGTTGACTTCATAGTTGATACGTTCTTCAGAATGTTCCGATGAACCATTTTCACCTTGACTACCTGTTGCGTAATTTGGTACTTCATTATCGCCCGTGCCGGCAGTTCCACCTTCTGTTTTCGTACCTGTATACGAATCTTTAATTCGTTCCGCACTAATCGCAATTCCCTCACCTGTTTCTTTATCCACAGGTGTAACTAACTGCTCTTCACGGTTTTCTTGTTTGAAGTCGATATCTGCTGTGACATTTACGAGCACTTTATCAGCACCCATCAGCATTCCAAGCATTTGTTCGACTCTTCTTTGTAAGTCTTGTTCTACACTTCGACGAATCGATTGTTGCTCTTCAAACGTCGTTCCAGCACCTGCGCCCAGATTTTTTTTATCAATATAGTCATAGTACTCAAGATTTTGGTTACGAATGACGATATTATCTGTAGAGAGGTTCGGAATACTTTTTGACACTAAATGATAGAGACCATTTATTTGCTCTTGGTTCGGTTTAAAACCAGGCGTTGTGTCGAGTAAAATCGACGCAGTTGATTTGTTATTTGTCTCACTCACGAAAACACTCTCTTTTGGAAGAGTAACCATTACTTTTGCATTGTTTATCCCTTCAATGCCTTTTATTAGCGTAGACAACTCATTTTGTGTTGCTTTTAGCTTTGACATATCAAATTCATTTTCTGACATACCAAATGTGCTATCGCCAAAAGACCCAAAATCTAGTTTTCCGCTATTCGGAATTCCTTCTGCTGCTAAGTCAACGCGTAACGCATCGACATTCGTATCAGGTACAGAAATTGACGTTCCATCGCTACCTAATTGATACGGAATTTTTCTCGTTTCTAATTCGGCTTTTATTTGCCCTGTTTCTTCGACAGACAAGTCTTTATACAATGGAACATAATTTTTCTTTGTTACGAAATAACTTCCGATTCCAATGAATAGTGCAAGTGCAAGGACCGATGAAACAAGCACAATTTGCTGTTTTCTATTTCGTTTATTCCAGAGTGTTTTCAAATTCTGGAAAATACCACTTATTTTCTCGTTCATCTATGTGCCTCCCAAAAATAAAACAACGATAAGGGAATGTTGCTTTTTGTTTAAATGTTCATTCTCATAACTTCTTGGTAAGCCTCTACCATTTTATTTCGTACTTCGATTGTCGCCTGTAGCGCTACGGAAGATTTTTGTGCACTAATCATCACATCATGCAATTCTACTTGCTCACCTTTAACAAGTTGAAGTGTTTTTTGATCACTTTGTTGTTGTAGATTGTTTACTTCTCCAATTGCATTGCTTAACATTTCCCCAAAGGATTGTTGTGGTACGCTCGTTTTGACGCCTGCGCCCCCACTACTTGCTTGTAGACCATTCAAACTACTTACGCTTTGAATCATTGCGTTCTCCTCCAGAATCTATTTTCCTATTTCTAAACTTTTTGTTAACATTGATTTATTTGCATTAAACACTGTTACGTTCGCTTCATAGCTACGCGTAGCACTCATCATATCTACCATTTCACGTAGTGGGTCTACGTTTGGCATTTCTACATACCCATCGTTATCTGCATCTGGATGTAACGGATTATAAACGAGTTTCCCAGGTGTTTGATCTTCTGTGATTTCACGAACACGTACCCCACCTTGCGACGCTTTGCTACCGTTTGTATTTCTTTGTTGTTGAAGGACGGAAGAAAATGATTCTCCAACTGGTTCAAATACGACCATTTTCCGCTTGTATGGTTGCCACTCACCGTTTACATTTTTCGCACGCGTGCTCTCCATATTTGAGAAATTACTTGAGATTACGTCCATTCGCAGCCTTTGCGCAGTTAACGCCGACGCGCTAATGTTAAGTCCTGAAAAGATACCCATCGTTATTTCCCTCCTCGAATCACACTATTTAGTGAATTGAATTTCCCATTGATTCGGTCAATCAGTGCGTTGTAGTAAATTTGATTCTCTGCAAGAAGCACCATTTCCTTTTCCACATCCACATTGTTTCCGTTGTTTTGTGTGACACCACCATTTTGAGATGTTACCGAATATGGTTTTCTATACTTCGAAAACGAAATGTGCAATCGATCTGATTGTTTCGCTTCTAACACCGCATCTGAATAAAATTGTTGGAAAGACACTTGTTGCGCGCGATAGTTTGGCGTATCCTGATTCGCTATATTTTTAGCAATCGTTTTATGTTGTGCCGATGAATATGAAATCCCATTTTGTAATTGTTGTATTACACCATTAAACATGTTCCGACCTTCTTCCTAAACTTCGAATATATTGTGTCATTAATTTTTTTAGTCTGTGAATTATCAATAAAAAAAATTATACGAAATTATCATATCTTCTCTCAATTTTACCATTTGATAGTTCAGAATTAAATAGGAGTATAGTTTGAATATATCGTAAAAAAGTCCATAAAATCGGCGTTCACAATGATAAAAAGCCTATATTTCGTAACTTTTTACTTATGAAATAGTATGATTTTTTATTATATTCATCACTTTCTATAGCATACAAATATTTTAATATATTTTACTGGAAAAATATATCATTTTTTGAAAATAAAATAAAAAAGCTTGATACACGTATTTCGCGCATCAAGCTTTTTTCATTAGTTCTTTAATTTTTCAAGTTCAGTTAGGAATTTATCGTTCAATACTTTGATATATGTACCTTTCATACCAAGTGAACGTGATTCAATAACGCCAGCACTTTCTAATTTACGAAGTGCATTAACGATTACTGAACGAGTAATCCCAACGCGGTCTGCAATTTTACTTGCAACTAATAATCCTTCGTGGCCATTTAACTCTTCAAAAATGTGCTCAATTGCTTCAAGCTCTGAATACGATAGCGAGCTGATTGCCATTTGAACGACAGCTTTTGATCGTGCTTCTTCTTCGATTTGCTCTGCACGCTCACGTAAGATTTCCATTCCTACAACTGTTGCACCATATTCTGCTAATACTAAATCATCATCAGAGAATGGGTTGCTTAAACGCGCGATAACTAACGTACCTAAACGATCGCCGTTTCCAATGATAGGAACAACTGTTGTTAAACCTGAACGGAAAAAGTCTTTGTTCTCTGTTGGGAATAACGTTAAGTTGCTATCTACTTCAATATTTGATAACGTTTCAGATACTGAATGCAGATGTTGTAAGTATTCTTCTGGGAACATGCGGTCTTCAAGAATACGATTCATACGTTCGTTATTAATATCTTGATAAATATCAAAACCTAGAATCTTACCTCGGCGACTTACTACATATACGTTTGCTTGAATAACATCACAAAGCGTATCGGCCATTTCTTTAAAGTTTACAGGTTTACCTGCAGCGTGTTGTAATAACTTGTTAATTTTTCTTGTTTTTTCTAATAAATTCATTTTGGGAATCCTCCTACGTATGTAACTGCTGTTTATAATATAAAGTGACTTAAATCCTTGTTACGTACGATTGCCCCAAGTTTTTGATCAACATATTGTGGTGTGATTGGAATTTTCCCCATCGAAATTTCACTCGCCTCAAACGATATATCCTCGAAAAGTTTCTCTAGAATCGTGTGTAGTCGTCTCGCACCTATGTTGTCTGTTTCTTGATTCAATTCGTACGCTATGTTTGCTAATCTAACAATAGCTTCGTCAGAAATTTCAATTTCTATACCTTCAGTTGCTAAAAGTGCAATATATTGTTTTGTTAATGCGTTTTTTGGTTCTGTTAAAATACTTACAAAATCATCAATAGATAGTTTTTCTAATTCTACACGAATCGGAAAACGACCTTGAAGTTCTGGAATTAAATCGCTCGGCTTCGCCATGTGAAATGCCCCTGCACCGATGAAAAGCATCCAATCCGTTCGTACTGGACCGTATTTCGTTACAACTGTCGAACCTTCTACGATTGGTAAAATGTCGCGTTGTACACCTTCTCTTGATACATCCGCATTGCTTGATGATTGTTTGCCCGCAATTTTGTCCATCTCATCAATAAAGATAATGCCTAATTCTTCTGCACGATACACAGCTTCTGATGTTACGTCGTCCATATCGATTAACTTTTGCGCTTCTTCAAGCGTCAAAATTTTTCTAGCTTCGCTAATTTTAACTTTGCGTTTCTTTTTCTTCTTCGGCATTAAACCTTCTAAAGCTTCAGAGAAATTCATACCCATTTGCTCAAATGCAGGGTTGTTTAAACCACCAAGCATACCTGAACTTTGTTCTTCTACTTCAATTGTTACATAATCTTCTTCTGCTTG
>JBOFGC010000010.1:0-2308 GCA_051648945.1 Bacilli bacterium | reverse complement strand
GAAGGATATAATGAACCACTCGTTCAGAGAGCGCTTAAAGAAGCAGTGTTACTCGGCAAACTGAATTTACGTTATATTGACCGCATTCTGTTTAACTGGAAAAAACGGGGCTTGAATACCGTAAAGGCAGTCAATGCTTCTGAGCAACAACAAACGTTGAAACGTGAAGAAAAAATGGAGAGCGAAGCTGTTGTCGGTCGTACACCACCTGTCTATAATTGGCTAGAGCAAAAATAAGCCAAAAAGATGCTTAGAGATTGAAAAAAGAAAGGACGGATACTTTGGTAAGTAAACAAGAAACGATTACCATGTTAGACGAGATGCACCGAATGTTTCCAAATGCGCATTGTGAATTACGCCATGCAAATCCATTTGAACTGGTCGTTGCAGTTGCGCTAAGTGCACAATGCACAGACGTGCTAGTGAACCGTGTAACGGAACATCTCTTTGAAAAATATAAAACGCCACAAGACTATTTGAACGTAGAAGTAGAAGAATTGATGAATGATATTCGATCCATTGGATTGTTTCGTAATAAGGCGAAAAACATTCAAAAATTAAGTGCGATGATTATCGAAGAGTTTGGTGGACAAGTACCTGCAACACGAGATGAGCTCGTTTTGCTACCAGGTGTAGGCAGGAAAACAGCGAATGTGGTATTAAGTGTCGCGTTTAATGAGCCGGCAATCGCTGTGGATACACATGTTGAGCGTGTAAGTAAACGCTTAGGTATTACGAGAAGAAAAGACACTGTATTACAAGTTGAAGAAACGCTTATGAAGAAAATACCAAGAGAACGCTGGGCGCAAGCGCATCATCAACTGATATTTTTCGGTCGTTATTTTTGTAAAGCGCAAAATCCGCGTTGTAATGATTGTCCTCTACTAGAGAAATGTCGAGAAGGTAAAATTCGAACGAAAAAGAAAGGTGGAAGTGAAGTTGTATCCTAAATCTTGGAGCGATTCGTTCACATCGGAACAATTAAATCAGTTACATCAAAGTGAAGTAGAGAATTATTTTTCAATTTGGGAGAACTATAGTGAAAAGCTCGAAATCTTTTACCAAAATAGAGACCGAAAATCAGCACGCCCGTACATGTGCTTTGGAATCGCATTGTATACGCATTTGCTTTGCAAAATAAATGAGTGTTCGGTTGAAGAGTTGCAAGTAGAAGAAATCGAAAAGCTCACACACAAACCGCTGAATGTAAAAGATCGATTGCAGTATAGTTTTGAAACGCCAGACCATATTCATACATATACGCAATTAAAAGCACTGTTTTTAGAAACAAAGAAGATGAATAGTAAATTACAGGCGATACGAAAGTACAAAAAAAGTGAGTAAAACGCTCACTTTTTTTGTTGTGACGAAAAACATACACCCATGTAATTGAAAAGATATGCAAAAAAGAGAGCTGTTCACTATGAACAACTCTCTTTTTTCATTGTTACGGTTTATTTGGTTTTGAAGGTTTGTTTGAAGAGCTATTACCGCTTGGTGGAGTCGTTGCAGGAGGTACTGGCGATGACCCATCATCAGGTTCACCATCCCCGTCTCCGTCCGTATTTCCGTTGTCGTCACCATCGTCTCCATCTCCATCTTCGCCATCGCCATCAGTAGGAGGGATGATTGGAGGGATTTCGTTACCAGGCACGGCAATATTACCACCTACAATTTCGCTTCGTACACTCGTACCATCAAGTACGGCGTATACTTCATACTTGTAAGTTTCACCTGGCGTTACTTTTGTTGTAACGATTGAATCGTTTTTCATACGAGCAATCACTTTTTTATTTCCGCTGCTGTCTGTAAGTGTGACTTCAATTAATACTTTTGCAGCTTTAATTTGATCAGCACTAAGAGGGAACCCGTTCAAATCTACGGCGCCAAAGTTATAATCCCAATCAAGTGTTAATTTCGTATTTGTTTTGTCAACACTTGCAATGACATTGCTTGGAGATGGAAGTTTTGGCATTTCATCTCGTTTTTCAGAAGGTTCTTTTCCGCGAACGAAAAGTTCTGATGTTGTGAATTCACTGCTAATGCCACTGCCTGCAATAATCGCAGGATCTGAGTTTTTAATCACTTTTAGTTCGACAACACTGCTAGGTTTTACGAAGCGTGTGTCTTTTGTGTTTTTACTGGCTTCAATCATCATCTGTTTAAAAATATATTTAACGATGGATTGATCGCTATTTCGTTGATATTGTGATCCGTTTACTTTGTCAAAACCAGTCCAGGCAGACATTGTAAATTCTGGCGTATAGCCGACGAACCAACTATCATTAATAGCGCTTTTTGGAATGCC
>JBOFGC010000009.1:0-3079 GCA_051648945.1 Bacilli bacterium | reverse complement strand
GCCAAAGTCTCAAAAAATATCTACATACTTCACACTTGGATTGTTTTTCGTACTTGCGTATATCGGTGTTGCTGCCGCTCTTGCGTTTGTTGATCCAAGTATGGCAACAATGTAAGGGGGAAAAGAGATGGCTAAAGGTAAAGTAATCGTTGTTGGTGGTGGCCTTGCAGGTTTAATGGCGACAATCAAAGCAGCAGAAGCAGATGTTTCAGTCGACTTGTTTTCACTCGTACCAGTAAAACGCTCACACTCAGTGTGTGCACAAGGTGGAATTAACGGCGCAGTAAATACAAAAGGTGAAGGTGATTCTCCGTGGGAACACTTTGATGATACAGTGTACGGCGGCGATTTTCTTGCCAACCAACCACCTGTAAAAGCAATGTGTGACGCAGCACCAGGCATTATTCACTTGTTAGACCGTATGGGTGTAATGTTCAACCGTACACCAGAAGGACTTCTTGATTTCCGTCGCTTCGGTGGCACGCAACACAGTCGTACGGCGTTCGCAGGTGCAACGACAGGGCAACAATTGTTATATGCACTAGATGAGCAAGTGCGTCGTCATGAAGTAGATGGCCTTGTTACGAAGTATGAAGGTTGGGACTTCTTACGTGTCGTTGTAGATGAAGACGGTGTGTGTCGCGGTATTGTTGCACAAAACTTAAAAACAATGGAAACACGTACGTTCCCAGGTGATGCAGTGATCATGGCAACAGGTGGTCCTGGTATTATTTTCGGAAAATCAACGAACTCAGTAATCAATACAGGCTCAGCAGCGGCGGCAGTCTATCGTCAAGGCGCATACTACGCAAATGCTGAATTTATTCAAATCCATCCAACGGCAATCCCAGGCGATGATAAACTCCGCTTAATGAGTGAATCAGCACGTGGAGAAGGTGGTCGTGTTTGGACATATAAAGATGGAAAACCGTGGTATTTCCTAGAAGAGAAATACCCAGCGTACGGCAACCTTGTACCACGTGACATTGCAACACGTGAAATTTTCGATGTGTGCGTCAATCAAAAGCTCGGTGTGAATGGCGAAAACATGGTATTCCTAGATTTATCGCATAAAGACCCGAAAGAACTCGACATTAAACTCGGTGGAATTATCGAAATTTACGAAAAGTTCATGGGCGATGACCCGCGTAAAATACCGATGAAAATTTTCCCGGCGGTTCACTATTCAATGGGCGGCCTTTGGGTGGATTACGATCAAATGACAAACATTCCTGGTTTATTTGCAGCAGGTGAATGTGATTATTCAATGCACGGAGCAAACCGCTTAGGCGCGAACTCATTACTTTCTGCAATTTACGGTGGAATGGTAGCAGGACCTTCAGCGATTCGTTATATTAGCGGCTTGAATAAGTTAAGTGACGATGTTTCAGATTCAGTCTACGACGACGCACGTACAGCAGAAGAAGAGCGCTATGCTGCAATTATGCGTATGGACGGCACAGAAAATGCGTACACCATTCACAAAGAGTTAGGCGAATGGATGACAGACAACGTAACAGTTGTACGTTACGAGAAGAAACTGTACGAAACAGATCAAAAGATTCAAGAATTACTAGAGCGCTTTAAAAATATCAACATTAACGATACAGCGAAATGGAGCAACCAAGGGGCAGCATTCACACGCCAACTTGAAAACATGCTGCACTTATCGCGCGTAATTACACTTGGTGCTTACAACCGTAAAGAAAGTCGTGGCGCGCACTATATGCCAGAATATCCAGAGCGTAACGATGAGCAGTTCTTAAAAACAACAATGGCAAAATTCGTCGATGGGCACCCAGTGTTCCACTACGAAGATGTCGATACGAGCTTAATTCCACCGCGTAAGCGTGACTACTCAAAATCAAAAGGAGGAAACTAATCCATGAGTGAAAAAGTCATTCGCATTATCGTCAAACGACAAGAATCACCGGAAAGTACTCCTTACAATCAAGAGTTCAGCATTCCTTACCGTCCAAACATGAACGTTATTTCATGTTTGATGGAAATTCGTCGTAATCCAGTGGATGCAAAAGGAAACCCAACAACACCAATCGTATGGGACATGGGCTGTTTAGAAGAAGTGTGTGGCGCATGTTCAATGGTCATTAACGGAAAACCGCGTCAATCATGTACAGCACTCGTTGATATGTTAGAGCAACCAGTCGTACTCGAACCAATGCGCACATTCCCAGTCGTACGTGATTTACTCGTTGACCGCAGTCGCATGTTCGATGCACTAAAACGCGTAAAAGCATGGATTCCAATTGACGGAACGTACGACTTAGGACCAGGACCACGTATGCCAGAAGCAAAACGTCAATGGGCGTATGAGTTATCAAAATGTATGACATGTGGTGTTTGCCTAGAAGCATGTCCGAATGTAAACAGCAACTCAAGTTTCATCGGACCAGCACCACTTTCACAAGCACGACTTTTCAACTCACATCCAACAGGCGCAATGCACAAAGCAGAACGTCTGCGTGCAGTAATGGACGAAGGCGGCGTAGCAAGTTGCGGAAACTCACAAAACTGCGTCCAATTCTGTCCAAAAGGCATCCCGCTCACAACGAGCATTGCCGCACTCAACCGAGACACATCACTCCAAGCATTCAAAGATTTCTTTGGAAGCGACGAGAACTATTAAGCAACACAAAGACCCAACCGGGAAAATGGTGACATTTTCAAGGTTGGGTTTTGTACACAAAAGTGAGTACTTCAATTATTTCCCTCATAGAAACAAGAGTTATTACTGTTGCAAAAAAATAGTCCGATACTTTAACTTAAATCCTGATTGTGGAGTATTGGAGTTGCTAGTGTAAGAAAAAACAACGAAAGAGATTGCATAGGAGATTTTTATCAGTGAATAAACTGTTCGCAATCATAATTCAAATGTAATATGTACTATTTGATTGTTTTAATGTTTATAGTACGGAAAACATCATGAGTAGTAATTGCTAAGCTAATTTTACGGCAAGAATATATTGAATTTTATGTATAAAAGCTAAATTTCATCTATCTTTTATATTTGATATGGGGGTTAATTTATGTTTTCGTTATGGCTTGATGAATACCTTGA
>JBOFGC010000008.1:0-2533 GCA_051648945.1 Bacilli bacterium | reverse complement strand
GACTCATTACGATACGATTTTTAATGGATAGTTCATCAAATGATATCGGTGAAAATAGAATACTCATACAATACCTCACTGTTTTTTTCTTCATTATACCGTTTTTTTCAATGATATACATAAATAATGTATAACAAATGTTTCTGTGATGTATTTTTTGTGATATGATAGAAAAAATATTCAAAAAATACAGTTTTGTTTACACATTAAAGGAGTGTCTACCGTGATTACCTTACAGCAAGCAACTACAAAACGAACAAAACCGTCCGATGAAAACAACCTAGGATTTAGTAAATATTTCACAGATCATATGTTCACGATGAATTACACAACTGAAAACGGTTGGCATAATCCAGCGATTGTTCCATATAGTAATTTAAGTTTAAGTCCCTCTGCCCTTGTTTTGCATTACGGGCAGACGATATTTGAAGGATTAAAGGCGTACAGAACGGATTCAGGAACTATACAATTGTTTCGACCGGAGCAAAATTTGAAGCGATTAAATGCGAGTGCGGCGCGTCTTTGCATTCCAGAAATTGATGAAGCAATCGTTTTGGAAGGATTACGTCAGTTAATTGCAATAGATAGTGATTGGGTCCCTTCTACACCTGGTACATCGCTCTATATTCGACCAACGATTATTGCGACGGATGAATATCTTGGTGTGAACGCTGGAAAAGAATACTTGTTCTATATCGTACTTTCCCCTGTTGGTCATTATTTTGCGAATGGCTTTCAACCAACCCGTATTTATGTAGAAGATGAATTTGTACGCGCGGTTCGTGGAGGAACGGGGAATGCGAAAACTGCGGGCAATTACGCAGCAAGTCTTCTCGCAGGTCAACTCGCTGCTGCAAAAGGATTTGATCAAGTGCTTTGGCTCGATGGTGTTCACCGTAAATATGTGGAAGAAGTTGGCGCAATGAATGTGTTTTTTGTGTTTGGAAATGAAATTGTTACGCCGCCACTTACAGGAAGTATATTACCAGGCATAACACGTGATTCTGTACTCACTCTCGCGAAACATGCCGGTTATGTCGTTTCAGAGCGAGAAATTTCTATAGACGAAGTAATTGAGACAGCAAAATCAGGGGAATTAACAGAATGTTTCGGAACAGGTACGGCCGCTGTTATTAGTCCAATCGGTGAGTTTTTCTATAAAGAAAAATCAGTGATTGTGAGCGATCATACTGTCGGTCCAATTACACAGATGTTGTACGAAACACTCGTTTCACTTCAATCTGGAAAAACAAAAGATACTTTGGGATGGATTCATACCGTTTAAGGAGAGATAAAGATGATTAGTATTCAAACAGCACGCACAGAACGCACGTTACCGTTAAATGAAAATGAACTTGGTTTTAGTAAATATTTTACTGATCATATGTTTGTGATGCACTACACACCTGAACAAGGCTGGTATGCGCCGACAATTAAACCTTATCAAGATTTTACGATTAGTCCTGCTTCGAAAGTTTTTCACTATGGGCAAGCGATTTTTGAAGGCCTAAAAGCCTATCGCAATCCAAATGGCGAAATCAAACTTTTTCGTCCGGAAGAGAATTTCAAACGAATGAATGTGAGTGCAGAACGTCTGTGCATCCCTCCAATCGACGAACATTTAGTCCTAGAAGGGTTAAAACAACTTATTGAAGTCGACTCAGATTGGGTTCCTTCTACACATGGTACGTCGTTGTATATTCGTCCTACAATAATTGCGACGGACGATTTCTTAGGCATCAACGCTTCAAATAACTACATTTTTTATATTATTATGAGTCCGGTTGGTGCGTATTACGCAAATGGCTTTACACCGACAAAAATTTACGTTGAAGATGAGTTTGTACGCGCTGTTCGCGGGGGTACAGGTGCAGCGAAAACAGCAGGGAACTATGCGGCGAGTATGTTAGCGGCGAAACTTGCACAACAAAAAGGCTACGACCAAGTACTTTGGTTAGACGGTATCGAACGTAAGTACATTGAAGAAGTTGGTGCGATGAACGTGTTTTTCTGTATCGACGATGAAATTATTACACCTGCAATTGGTGGCAGCATTTTATCTGGTATTACGCGAAAATCAACGATTGAACTTGCACAATCGCTCGGTTATAAAGTAGTTCAACGTGCGATTACACTTGAGGAAGTGGTTACCGCTGCGCGTACTGGTACTTTAAAAGAAGCATTTGGTACTGGAACAGCGGCAAGTATTAGTCCGATTGGTGTTTTTGGTCTTTCTACCGAAAAAATTATCGTTAACAATAATGAAGTGGGTCCTATTACACAAAAATTGTATGACACACTTGTTGGTATTCAATATGGTACGATTGAAGATTCATTTGGATGGGTGACAAATATTTAATAGAGTAGGAGCGAAATCATGGGAAAAATTGAGACGCAGTTGAGTAATGAAAATCTTCGTGAACTTTCGAAATCTTTTGCTAAAACGACGTTTAGAAAAGCAATGTTACGTAAGCAATTAGTCTTTTTACTCATAGCTATTGTTGGATGTGCATACATGCTCTATTGGAATGCT
>JBOFGC010000007.1:0-2706 GCA_051648945.1 Bacilli bacterium | reverse complement strand
GACTTTGTGCGAAATGATTATCCAAATAGAAATCAAAATTTTTAGTAGTATCGTATTTGATTGAACCTAATCCTCAAGATAGTTGATAAGAGGATTACTCCACGCATTCTCTATAGCAAGACTAAAAAATTAGTCCTTTTTCAACGCATTTACACGCGCTTCTAATTCATCAACAAATGTCTCAGGTAAGTCTTCAGTCGGTAAAATCGTTGCTTGTCCGCCTTTTACATAAATGAAAAGATATTTTGCTGTGTAATCATGGCGTTCTACATCACGAAGGCTAATACGCGTATCTTTTCCTTCATGGGAAATGATTAATGTTTCTTTTTGAAGGTTCACATTATATTCACCGACAAAGTCCAAGTTTTCATTTTGCATGGCACGTTTTTGAATTTGTTTAAACATAAAATGTCTGTTCAACTTTGGAAATGCAAAAAACCATGCAGTGCCGATGACGAATAACGGAATTAAAGTAAATACACTCAATGCTTTCCCCATAACAAGGTTTAATAAAAGAACAAAGGCAGAGGCGATAAACCCTAAGCAACGTTGAATCATTACTGTCTTACGGTATCCTTGTGAATTCTCAGTAAGCAGTGCATTAATATTTACAAAATCAAGCGCAGTAAATGTATACGAAAATTTCATTGTAAATCCTCCTTATAAAAAACGATATATGCTTAGTTTACAATAGAACGGCCCATTTTAGAAAAGAAACTTTGAGAATGTCGCATATTTTATTAAGTAAAAAAGATTGACTAAATTTCAGAAAAATGCAAAAATTACGTTTATAACCGAATATTGGAGGAGAAGGGTACAAACAATTCGTTGTTTGTTTAAAAGGGAAATTGGTGAAAAACCAATGCGGTCCCGCCACTGTAATAGCGGAGAATCATTCTAAAAAGCCACTGAGTACGAATCGGGAAGGTGTGAATGAATCGATGATGCTAGAGCCAGGAGACCTGCCCGTCTCAACGACACTGTTCAACCTACGGGAGATAGGGAGGTGTATGTATGCACGCATTTGCAGTTTGGCTAACGCGTTGTTTGTTGTCCGTTTGTTATCGTCATACATAACCCTTCACAAAGTTTTCATTTTTTGTGAGGGGTTTTTTATTCTATGAATGGATGAGGTGGAGACAATGTTATTTAAAACACGCACAATTGGTTATCCAGTAATTGGAGCAAATCGCGAATGGAAACGTACATTGGAAACGTTTTGGCGCAAAGAATTGACAGAAAATGAATTTTTAGCAGAAATGAAGCAACATGAGGGTGTAGTATATCAGGCTCAAAAAGAGCTAGACATTAAAACAGTAGGAGATTTTTCATTCTACGATCGTATGTTGGACTGGAGTGTAGCTTTTGGTGTTGTTCCTGAACGTTTTGCTGAAGAAAACAACATTCTTACACGTTACTACAGTATGAGTCGAGGTAATGCTGACAGTGTTGCTTGTAGTATGCGTAAATGGTGGGATACGAACTATCATTATATCGTTCCAGAAATTACGAAGGATACATCTTTTCAATGGAACGCATCGGGTACATTGCGTTTTCAAAATGCGCAAAGTGAAAGCGATGTTGTAACTGTCATTAGTCCGTACACATACTTAAAGTTAGCAAAAGGAAGTGCAGACGATTTTTATGATCATTTACAAGAAGCAACGGTTGCGTTTGGTGATTTGTTAGGAGACATTATTGAAGCGGGTTACAAATGGGTCGTCATCGAAGACCCGAGTTTGTTGTTTATTACAGAAGATAAAGAGTGGGAAAAAGTGACACAAATGTATCAAACATTTGCTGCACAACATAAAGAGTTACATATTTTTGTACAAACGTATTTTAGTAAAAATTACGCTGAACAACTTTTTGCATTGCCGGTCGCAGGTGTAGGAATTACAGCGTATGATCTTTCTGTTACAGAGGCGACACAATTACAGAAAGTTGCTGCGACATACAAAGGTGTTATCGGTCTAGGTGTTGTTAACGGTCGTAACGTATGGAAACAATCGATTACAAAAGCAGCAGAACAAGTGGCGTGGTTAACAAATGGATGGCAGGCGAAGGAAGTATGGTTACAACCGAACTGCAGTTTATTACATGTACCTGTGACTGTTCAAGGCGAACAACATTTACCACAAGACGTACAGAACCGTCTTGCATTTGCAGAAGAGAAACTTGTAGAGCTTGGGGCAATCAAACAAACTCTACAACAAGGAATCGAAGTAGGGACAGTCGAAACTTTATTTACACAAAATACAGAGCAAGAAAAAGCAAATCGAGTACCTGAGCGTGCTGTTTCTTTTGCAGAACGTTATGAAAAGCAAATGAAACATTTAGGACTCGGTGCGTTTCCAACAACTTCAATTGGTAGTTTCCCGCAATCAGACGAAGTTCGTAAACAGCGTCTTGCATGGCGTAAAGGGAACCTATCAGACGGAGAGTATGATGTGTTTTTACGTCAAGAAACGAAGCGTTGGGTTGATATTCAAGAAGAACTAGACTTAGATGTACTCGTTCATGGTGAGTTTGAACGTACAGACATGGTTGAATATTTCGGTGAGCAACTTGGTGGTTTTTACTTTTCTAAAAATGGTTGGGTACAATCATACGGTTCGCGCTGTGTGAAACCACCAATCATTGCGGATGATGTTGTATGGAGTAGGCCGATGACAGTTGAAATGAGTGCGTATGCGCAAAGTTTAA
>JBOFGC010000006.1:0-3149 GCA_051648945.1 Bacilli bacterium | reverse complement strand
TCACAATTGTTTTCATAGAACATAACCATGAACGCGAACGTAGCCCTTTTTCACAACCCGTGGATGAAAAGGTTTTACGCGGAATCGAATTCCGAGCAAAGTGTTACGGAGCCAGATGACGTAGACTCCCGCGGGACAGGTAGCCAGGCAAGACCCCGCAGGAGCAGTTTTATCGCGACGAGGAGGCACACGGCCGCCCCCCAGGAAAGCGGAGTTGCCTGGCGCAGTACCCCACAGCTCTACACAAAGATACGCGATTCACAATTATTTCCATAAAAAAAACGGACGAACAAAAATGTTCACCCGTTTTTCCACTCAACCATTTACATTTCGTATAATTTCTTCGCTTGTGCCTGTAAATCCGCATTCTCAAGATACTCATCATACGTACATTGCTTATCAACAATCCCATTCGGCGTAATCTCAATAATACGATTCGCAATCGTATCGATAAACTGATGGTCATGTGAAGCAAATAATACAGTCCCTTTAAACGCAATCATACCGTTATTTAAAGCAGTAATTGATTCAAGGTCTAAATGGTTTGTAGGGTCGTCCATAACAAGAACGTTCGCACCACTTAACATCATTTTAGAAAGCATACAGCGTACTTTTTCTCCCCCAGAAAGAACAGAAGCTTTTTTCATTACTTCCTCACCAGAGAATAACATACGACCTAAGAAACCACGTAAGAAGTTCTCAGTTTCGTCTTTCGGTGAAAATTGGCGTAACCAATCGACTAAGTTTTGATCACAGCCTTCAAAGAACTCACTGTTATCCTTAGGGAAGTAACTTTGTGTCGTCGTAATTCCCCATTTGAATGAACCTGTAGATGCCTCATTTTCACCCATCAGAATTTTGAAAAGCGCAGTAATCGCAATGTCATTTCGGCTGATGAATGCGATTTTATCCCCTTTGTTTACAGTGAAGTAAACATCTTTAAATAGTGTTTCACCATCATGTGTTGCTGACAAGTTCTCCACTGTTAAAAGATCATTTCCGACTTCGCGTTCTGGTGTGAACCCTACGAAAGGATAACGACGTGATGATGGTTTAAGATCATCAAGAGAAATTTTATCAAGTAATTTTTTACGAGATGTCGCTTGTTTCGCTTTTGAAGCATTTGAGCTAAAGCGCGCAATAAATCCTTGTAATTCTTTAATTTTTTCTTCTTTTTTCTTATTTTGGTCTTGCATCATTTTTAGTGCTAATTGACTTGATTCATACCAGAAATCGTAGTTACCAACAAAAAGTTGGATTTTACTAAAATCAATGTCAGCCATATGCGTACATACTTTATTTAAGAAGTGACGGTCATGGGAAACAACGATAACTGTGTTCTCAAAGTTAATTAAAAATTCTTCTAACCAGTTGATTGCCTGTAAGTCTAAGTTATTCGTCGGCTCATCAAGTAAAAGAATGTCAGGTTTACCGAATAGCGCTTGTGCAAGTAAAACTTTCACCTTTTCGCCACCCGTTAATTCGTTCATTTTTTTGTCATGTAATGCGTCACCAATTCCAAGGCCGCCTAAAAGAATTGCAGCTTCAGATTCAGCTTCCCATCCATTCAATTCTGCAAATTCACCTTCTAATTCAGCAGCACGCATGCCGTCTTCATCAGAAAAGTTTTCTTTCATATATATAGCGTCTTTTTCTTGCATGATTTTATAGAGACGCTCATGCCCCATAATAACAGCTTCCATAACTTTAACGTCTTCATACGCAAAGTGGTCCTGTTTTAACACAGCTAGGCGTTCGCCTGGCGTGATATGTACATCACCCGTGTTCGGTTCAATTTCTCCAGAGAGAATTTTAATGAACGTTGACTTACCCGCTCCATTTGCTCCAATTAATCCGTAACAGTTTCCTGGTGTGAATTTAATATTTACATCATCAAAAAGTTTTCGGTCGCCATAACGCAAACCGACGTTTTGTACTGTAATCATGTAGTTACGTCCTCCAATACATAGATTATTCCATAATGGACTTTATCACGTTTTGTCCTATTAAGCAACCAACTAATAGGAATATACAAAAAGAAGTCGTTACTTTTTGTTTTCAAAGTAACAACTTCGACAGTTTTAACTAATTATTCGTTCCGTTTGATTCAAAAAAGATTCAAGTCGTCCTTTACAATCCGCCCATTCATGTTTAAGAATACTATAGATCACTGTATTTCGTAAGTGTCCATCTTGCAACACCCAATGATGACGAAGCACGCCTTCTCTTGTCGCACCAATCCGTTCAATCGCACGTTGTGAGCGTACATTTCTTTCATCTGTTTTTAGTTGTAAGCGATTCACTTCAATTTCCTCAAAAGCGTATTGCATGAGCATATACTTACATTCTGTATTTACCGAAGAGCGCCAAACATCGGGATGGAGAAACGTGCGCCCAATTTCTATGCTTCTATGCTCGGGATTGATATCAACAAACCGAGTACTGCCTACAATTCTGTCGAGTACTTTATCATACACAACAAAAGGAAATTCTCTTCCTAAATCTTTTTGAGTCAATGCCTTCTCAACATACGCTTGCATATCAGCAACGGTTTGAATTTTCAAAGCCATAAACTCCCATATTTTTGGATCGTTAGCGTGGTAAAACAAAGGTTCAACATGTTCTTCTGATAATGGTAACAAGCGAACACGCCCGCACTCTAACATAAAAAATGGCTGATTAAACATTCTTAACATAATTGTCCGTCTCCTTTTAAATACAGATAAAAAGGTAAAACACAAAAACCAATAGTCACATTACCAAAGATGTTATGGACATTTGCAAGCGTAATTGAGACGTTTCTACTATTAATAATATTCAGTAAACTGTCTGTTCATTACTCTATGAAGAAGTTATACAGGTATTGTATCATTCTGCTCGTTTTCTGCCTCTACCGGTGTTTCTTTTACTTGAATTAGAAAGATAAAACCAATAACAAATAGGATTAATAAACTCAAAATACCATACTGCGAGTTATTTGTCCATTTTGTTACTATAGCAACTAAGATCGGACCTAAAACTGCTGCAAACTTTCCGAATATATTATAAAAACCGAAAAGTTCATTCGCATGCTCCATCGGAATAACTTTCGCAAAATACGAACGACTAAGCGCTTGAATACCACCCTGACTCGATGCAACTAACATCGC
>JBOFGC010000005.1:0-1593 GCA_051648945.1 Bacilli bacterium | reverse complement strand
AAGCAAGCTTTTCAAGTCCGCTCGACTTGCATGTATTAGGCACGCCGCCAGCGTTCATCCTGAGCCAGGATCAAACTCTCCATAAAAGAATTGTTTGAGTAAGCTCAAATAATTTAAAAAGTAAAAATTGATAACTACTTAAATAGTAGTTTATAAAGTTTACGCTGTCGTTTTGTTTAGTTTTCAAAGTACAATTTCTTGTGCGCCTTCTTTCAAAAGCGACTTCGTTATCTTAGCATTTCCTCAACTGAAAGTCAACATCAAATGTTTTCTTTTTTTGTTGCTGTCGTGCTGACTTGATATACTTTATCATCATGCTTAACATAAGTCAATTGTTTTACCAGAAAAACTTTAAACTTTTTCAAACAACATACTTTACCCTCGATTTCAAACCGTCTTACTATGATAAGTAAGACATAAGTGCAACAACAACAAAACCAGGCATACCTAATAATGCACCAACACCGACACTAATACCATTTAGTGGAATATGATAGTGGAACGATGCACCCAAGATATTTATAACAATAATAAACATACTTACAATGACCGCACGTACTATAACAATGCCAAACCACTTTGAAAATCGTAAATTACTAATTCCTCCAAATAGAAGTAAGACAATTAGACTAAGAACAATACCGATAACGATGAACTTCACCATCAATGCGAGCACCCCTTCAAAAATAAAAAAGCTTGTACAAATTAATATGTACAAGCTTTCAAGTTTATGACTACATTATTCTTATCTTCCTTACTTTTGCTTCTTTTAGATAAAAATAATATGTGTTTTCTAACTGATACTTCTTCGCAATCAACTCATCGGTCGGTTCGATACAACGATCTAACAATTGAGTATGCTTAGAGAGCTGTTCTTTTACGGAAAGAATATTTTCTAATAGTTCATTATCGTATTTTGTTTTTAGTACATTCTTTTTCTTGAAAAACATCAATTTTATCCACCCTAGATTTCTCTTCTGCCTTCGATTGCTTTCATTAACGTAACTTCATCTGCATACTCTAAGTCTCCACCTACAGGTAAACCATGGGCAATTCGTGTAACTTTCATATCTACACCTGAAGTTCGTAATAACCTAGACAAGTACATTGCCGTAGCTTCACCTTCAACTGTTGGATTTGTTGCTACAATCAATTCTTTAATATCTGGATTGTAAAGACGCTTGATCAACGATGGTAAGTTAATGTCTTCAGGACCAATTCCTTCAATAGGAGAGATAACACCGTTTAACACGTGATACAACCCACCATATTCGCGCATTTTCTCCATAGCAATAACATCTTTCGTTTCTTGAACAACACAAACGATACTTGTATCTCTTCCTTTGTCTTTACATACATAACATATTTCTTCGTCTGTGATATACCCACAGATTGTGCATGGTTTTAATTTTTCTTTCGCCTCAATTAACGCTTGAGCAAACTGGACAACATCTTCTTTTTCCATCTTCAAAATGAAAAACGCTAGTCGCGCCGCTGTTTTTTGGCCGATACCAGGCAAACGGGAATAACTTTCAATTAACTTTAAAATCGGTTCTGGATAGTGCATCGTAAAAAACACTCCTCTCACTCTGA
>JBOFGC010000004.1:0-2522 GCA_051648945.1 Bacilli bacterium | reverse complement strand
GCGACTTTCGCTGCTCCCTGTTGCATCGCTTTATAATTTTCTTCGTTATAAAGCAGTGATGTAATGTGTTGTTGTAATACTTCGCTTGTTAATTCATGCTCCGTAATCATATAGGCTGCATTTTCATTCACTAAACTACGTGCATTAATTTCTTGATGATTTGCTGTAACATAAGGACTTGGAATAAGAATACTCGGCTTATGTAGTGCCGTTAACTCTGCTAAAATCGTTGCACCCGCGCGTGACACAACAAGGTCTGACGCCTTAAGTAGTTGCGGCATTTCACTAACATAAGGAAGCACTGCTACTGTCTTTCCGAGACGAAAAGTAGACAACTGACGCATTACTTTTTCATAGTGAACTTCGCCCGTTATAAACACAACGTTATATTTCGGTTGAGGGTTTGTTTGTAAAAAGGCGATGACTGCTTCATTGATTGGACGCGCCCCTCGACTTCCACTTGTAATTACTACAGTAGGAATGAGCGGGTTTAATCGTAAAGCCTCAATAGGTTTTTTCAAAACGTCTGGAAGCTGGCTTACTTCTGTCGCACGTGGATTTCCAGTTAACACGACTTTATTCGCTGGGAAATATTGATTTGCATCTAAAAAACAAGTTGCAACTCTTGATGCGAAGCGACTTAAAAATTTATTCGTTAGTCCTGGTAACGAATTTTGTTCATGAATGATGGTAGGAATGTTTACAGCATTTGCTGCATACACGACGGGTCCACACACATAACCACCTGTACCAATCACGACGTCAGGATTAAATTCTTTGATTTTCCTTTTCGCTGCGTAAACACTCTTAATAAACTGAACACCTGTTTTAATGTTCTGTAGTGAAACTTTACGTTGTAGACCACTAATTTCGATCGCAAAGAATGGTATCCCTTCTTTTTCAACGATTTTTTTTTCTAAACCATTTGATGTTCCTATATATAAAAACTCGATATCCTGATTCATTTGTTTTACATAACGATAAAATGCGAGTGCGGGATAAATATGACCGCCTGTTCCTCCGCCTGAGAGAACAATTTTCATAGTGTAAGCCTTCTTTCTTCTTGTTATATGCCCTATTATTTTACATGAAATGAAGAAGAATTGTAAGGCAATCCCACATTTTTCTCAAACATTATCCACAATAGATACGATATTTTCACAACCTACAAAAAAAAGAGCGTACATCCGTGAATAATTCATACAATTTGGTTCGTTAAAATCATGATTGTGTTCGACACTTTACTCATTCTTTCTTTTACCAAAACGGTAACTACTTTGCATTTCTATGCCTCTTTTGACGAAAAATTCCTCCCGAAAACTCGTTCGGGAGGAATTTTTCATACTTTTGTATGTTTGCTAATATTCAATAGAACACCCATTGCCATTAGCATTAGGGTCAGACTTGAGCCGCCATAACTGAGAAACGGCAACGTAATGCCCGTTACAGGAAAAAGTCCTGTTACAACACCTACGTTGATCATTACTTGAACAGCAACCATGCTTATGATACCGATACTAAGTAACGTACCTTGTAAATCAGGTGCGTTCAGTGCAATTTTCACTCCTCGAAACAGCAAAGTAGCAAACAACAATAACACAAACGACCCGCCAATAAATCCCAGTTCCTCTGCTAAAATCGCAAAAATAAAATCGGTTTGTGGTTCAGGTAAGTACATATATTTTTGTCTACTTTGCCCTAAACCAAGACCAAACAACCCACCTGGGCCGATTGCGTATAAACTTTGGATGATTTGAAATCCTGCACCTAACGGATCGCTCCACGGATCTAGGTAAGATGTAATCCGCTGCATACGATATGGCGCACTTGCAATTAAGGCTACAAAGCCAAGAACGCCAACACCACCTAAATATAAGAAGTGTTTTACTTGTGCACCGGCTACAAATATCATCCCAACGCATGTCGCAACCATAACCGTGCCTGTCCCTAAATCTGGCTGAAGCATAATAAGACCAAACGCTGTAAATACTAAAGCTAATGTTGGTAGCATACCCTTACGAAAATCTGGCAATAACTTTTGTCGCTCTGCTAGGTATTTCCCAAGAAATACAATCATACCGAACTTCATAAATTCGGAAGGTTGAATTGAAAATGCACCGACTCCAATCCAACTTTGTGCACCACCACGAACAAGTCCTACACCCGGAACGAGGACGAGTACGAGCATCACAAAGCAAGCAATTAAAATAAACTTTGCATGTTTAATCCAAAACCAATAGTCAATGGAAGATATGATAAACATGCCAAGAACTCCTATTCCTGCAAACAACAATTGTCGTTTGGCAAAGAAAAAGGAGTCCTCAAATTTGTAGTTTGCCCAAACTGCCGAAGCGCTATACACCATGACAGTTCCAATAACGAGTAGAGCAAGCACAACGAAAAGGACAATGAGATCTGGATAACTCTGCTTTTTTAGCAAACGTTACTCCCTCCAATACATTAAAGTACAAGCTTATACTTCTAATGTATGCACAGCTTGTATAAATGTTTCCCCTCTTTGT
>JBOFGC010000003.1:0-3072 GCA_051648945.1 Bacilli bacterium | reverse complement strand
TCCGCTTTCCTGTGGGGCGGCCGTGTGCCTCCTCGTCGCGATAAAACTGCTCCGGTGGGGTCACACGTTTCCGCCTGATTCCCCGGGAGTCTCCGTTGCCTGTCTCCGTACCCTTCATCGAAGTGTTGATGGTCGCGTTAAAACTTTTCATCCATGGGTTGTGAAAAAGGCAAGCTCGCGTTCATGGTTATGTTTTTTGAAAATAGATGTGCTCTCGCGTATGTTGGTTTTGTTAGAGTAAATCGGCGGATATTTGTGCTAATTTTGAGCGTTCGCCTTTTATGAGTCGAACGTGGGCTGCGATTTTGGTTTCTTTCATTTTTTCCACAACATACGTGAGTCCGTTATTGTATTCATCTAAGTATGGGTGGTCAATTTGCTCTGGGTCGCCCATGAGGACGATTTTACTTTTTTCACCCACACGTGTAAGGATTGTTTTTACTTCGTGTTTTGTTAAGTTTTGTGCTTCATCAATAATTATGAATTGTTCGGGTATACTTCTGCCGCGAATGTATGTGAGTGCTTCTACCTCGATGGAACCCATTCCTGCTAAAATTGCATCTAGTTCACCTGGTTTTTTTGTGTTAAAAAGATATTCCAAATTATCGTAAATGGGTTGCATCCACGGTCTTAATTTCTCATCTTTTTCTCCAGGTAAATAACCAATATCTTTGCCGAGTGGGACAACGGGTCTTGCTACGAGTAATTTTTTGTATTTCCGTAAATCTTCTGTTTGTAACAACGCACTTGCTAAAGCGAGTAATGTTTTTCCTGTACCTGCTTTACCAATCATTGTTACGAGTGGTACATCGTCACGCATTAATGCATCGAGTGCCATTAGTTGTTGCACGTTACGTGGTTTGATGCCCCACACATGGTCATCACGAAAAATGAGTTTTTTTATTTTCTGTCCGGTCTCGTCTACTACGCCAATCGCTGATGAAGACGGTTGCAATGCATCTCGCATAATGACATACTCATACGGATTCATCGCTGGGCGTTGTAATTCAAATAGGTATACAGTTCCCGTTTCGTAAAAGCGCTCTACAATTTCTTTTTCAACAAAAAGTTCTTGAAATCCGTTATAGATATGATCAACTTCTACGACTCGATCACTTAAAAAATCTTGTGCAGCGATTCCTAATACATCCGCTTTCACGCGAACGAGTACGTCTTTACTTACGAGAATTACCTGTCTACCTTCTTCTTTTTCTTTTTCTTCATCATGGAGGTTCTTAGCTACTGCTAAAATCCGATTGTCGTTCGATTTTTCTACGAACAGTTCTTGTATTTCCTCAAATGACTTATGATTTAGCTCAATGCGAAACGACCCGCCATTTTCGAGAGGGATTTGTTCATGTAACTTTCCGAGCTCTCGAAATTTTTCAATGAGCTTTGAAACTGTTCGGGCATTACGTCCAATCTCATCCATATTCCGTTTTTTCGAATCAATTTCTTCTAATACAACAGCCGGAACTACGACTTCATTGTCTTGAAATGAAAAGATTGAATACGGGTCTTGTAATAAAACGTTGGTGTCTAATACATATATTTTTTCCATATTTGTACCCCCTGGTTCTTTCCTAAGCCTTTGGGGAATCGTCCAAAGAGACGGACGAACCGATTGTTAAACTATATGTTACGACTTCATAAAATATGAAACACCACACCAACTGTAGTTTTATCCTTTGCGTAATGCCTCTAAAACTTGTGCATCAAGACGTTCTGCTGCTTGTTTATCATAGGTTTTGTCATACTGTACTTCTTGGACAATTTTCGCACCGTAAAATAGAACATTGCGTACCTCTTTTACTTTTGCATGCACAACACCGAGCTTTAACGGGACATCTTGCAGTACATTTTCACTAACTGTTGCGTCGACAACGACGCTAAACACAGTTTCATCTGCCCAAACACAAAACGTTGCTTTTCCATTCGCTGTGATGTTCTCTAAAATTCGTGATTTCGCATCGACTGCACATTTGATATGTGTTTCATCGACTGCAACAACCCAACTAATTGCATTGCTATTCACTTGACCAGACTCAAAATCCACTGTGCTCACAATAACAAAAGGTTCCTTTTGTAATTTAGCAAACAATTTTTCATTCAATGTGCTTTCTACTGCATTTGACATCCAATCGCCTCCTATGGTCCTATTCATTGACATGAAGAACCAAAATGTAGTTAAATGAAGAAAAAATATGCTTTAATAGCAATTCATAATACCTAGCATGTGATGACTACTCTCATTATATACTATTTTCCTTAAAGGAGGCTTTTTCATGCGTGTAAAATGTGCTTTATGTGACACAATTTCTGTACTATCTGATGAAAATCCGATAGCAAAAAAAATAAAAAACCGCCCGATTCACACCTATATGTGCGAACCATGTTCAGCGCGAATCACAAATACATATAAAGAACGCGTGGCCGTCACACCCCATCAATACAACGTGTATCGAACGGAGACTGCTGGTTGGGGCGAACGTCGATGAGAAAAGCAATCGTAACTGGAATAGTTACCGGCCTTTTACTCATCTGTTTTCTCTTTCTTACAGACTACTTTACAAACAGGATGCTACTTCCATTGCTCCTAAACGTAGATTTTATTCCTGTACTCGCACAAGCAAATCTAGCAATCGAAATCGGACTACATTTGCTGATTTCGATTGCCATATGCATTACACTTTTTTCAGCTCGGTTATTTTCTCTCAAAATGTACAATATGATGCTTATCATCTTATTTCTGTTCACACTAACATTGTATCCTATACTACTTACAGTAAGCGTCAAAACATTTGGAGAAATTACCGACCCTATCAATTGGATTGTCTGGACACTCAGCCATGTATTTTACTTTTTCATCTGCCACGTTCTACTAAAAAACACAAATCAAAAAATACGCTCTACTACATGACTCTTTTCGCACCTAAAAGCGAAAAGAGTTCACAAAAAAAAGCCATTCCAAAATCCATTAAGATTTTGAAACAGCCTATAACTTAATATGTACGATTCACTTCTCCATGATATTGCTCAATCATCTGCTCTTTAAAATGATCAACCATCTCG
>JBOFGC010000002.1:0-3153 GCA_051648945.1 Bacilli bacterium | reverse complement strand
GTTTGTTGGATGACGCTGAATAATGATTGAAACAAACATTGTTTAACACTTGAAAACCAAGATAACCGTTTACTGTGTAACGCGGTAATTCTTTTAATGGTACTTTCGGAATAAAACGGACACGATTTTCTAAATTTCGTTCCGCTACCATACGTTCTAATTCTGGTTTGATACGACCATCTCCAACAAATACAACAACACCGCGGTCAAAGAACGGAATCGCTTCAACGATTTTATCAAGACCACGTCCCACTTGAATGCCACCTTGATAGTATAAAATTGGTTCGTCACGCGGAATGTCTAACTCTGCATGTAAATCAACGGGCTCAACGTTCTCCGGTTTTGACTTAAATGGATAGTTATGAATAACTTCTGGATAAAAACCATAGCGTTCATCGATATATTGTGCACGTGTATGATTCTCCATCATCATCATATCAACAAAACGAAGCAAGAATTTCTCCATTTTTCCGTAAATATCTGAATCATAGCCTGTACGACTGCTTTGTACTTCATGAGAATCATACAGTAGCTTTTTATTACGTAATAATTTTGCACTAATTACACCTTGTGGCAACGTGTTCAAGTCGTTGCAATGGTAAATATCGTAATTTCCAGCACGCGCTCTCAACGTCATCTGTGCAATAATGTGACCACGTTTTAATAACACACGCCACTTGCGAACCGGCAACAGTAGTATTGCAATTGCCGGAATTACCCAAAGAATCGGTAAGAAGTACGCACAGAGTATAAATAGTGCAAACGCAAGCAGTACGAGTGGATATTGTATGAGTTTATAAGCATCACTCAACGATTGATTTACACGATAGACAGTAAATTTATCATTTATTTTATCAATTTTCTTCTGATTTTTATCTTTCGGGTCATGGATACAATAGAGATCGACACTATAGCCAGCCTCACTTAGCGCTGTACACTCTCGCAGAACGCGGGCGTCGTTCGTAAAATGATTCCATACGAACATTCCTACTTTTTGTTTCATCTGTTTCCCTCCAACATTTCTGCTACTTTTTCAATATTTTTTTCCCAATTAAACATCGTATTGGCGTAATTGTAGCCATTGTTTCCAAGCGTTGCTGCTGTTTTTGGTTGTGACTTCAGCGTGCGGATATACTGCTCAATTTCATCGAGTCGTCTCTCCCCGCTCACATATCCACATTCCGCTTTTTCGATGGTACTTTTCGCATAACCACTTACATATCCAACAATCGGTGTACCAACCGCCATATAATCAATGACTTTTCCTGGTAATACCGTGTCAAACACTTCTTTTGATGTTAAACAAACGTATGCACAATCCGCACTCGCTACAGACTTCATCGTTTCGGGACGCGTTTTCGCACCAAGATACTGTACATTCGCCATATTTTCTTCCTTAATGCGGCGAAGTATTTCGTCTTTGTAATAGCCATAACCAATCATTTCGAATACGATATCGTCATCATTACGAAAACGCTCTGCTAAATCAAGAAAAGAACCTGTGTCTTGAGCAAGCCCGAAGTTCCCTGTATAAATGACAGTGAATTTGCTCTTCGTTTGCTTTTCTACCGAATCACGGTACGTAAACTCTTCGGCACAAATACCATTGGGAATAAACACAGTTGGTTTTTTAAAGTTATGGTTGTCCAAATAACTTTGAAACGCCTCCGAATTGATAATATATTCATCCGCTGCATTAAAAATCCAACGTTCAAGCCAATAAGCAAGTTTCATCGACACCTTACTGTTAAACACGCCAACACCTTTTAGTGATTCAGGCCATAAATCGCGAATGTCAATGATACACTTCCATTTACATTTCCACTTTAATAATGGAGCGATAATGCCTAAAAAGATGGGCGGTGAACTGATTATTACAGTGTCGTACTTTTCTTTTGTTGTGGCTACATGACGAATGAAACGAGCAACCATTTCAAAATAAAACATCAATCGTTTGAACATATTTCCCGTATAGTTTTGCGTTCGTGTTTTTATACGTATGACATTTTTTTCGAATTCCGGATGTTGTTCGATGTCATAATCACTATAAAGGGAACGATTTGGATAGTTGGGTTCTGTTGTTAGAACAGAAACTTCGTACCCCTTTTTTCTAAGTAGGGCATACATATTCGCCATACGATTTGCTGCACTGCCGATTTCTGGATAGTAATTATATGTAATAAGCAAAACTTTTTTCATTGCGCTTCAATCACTTTCTACTTTGTACTTCGCTTTTCGCGACAATTCACTTCTACAAATTATACTAGAAACTCATCAATATCTCTAGCCAAACCTAAAAAATATCGCTTTAGTGTGCCGTCAATTGTTTCCATCTTTGAAATCCGGACAATTACATACACTAGTATTACTCCCCTTAAAGGAGGTCGTGCTATGAAAACAGGGTATGATGAAGCATTATATTATCTCTATCGTGCTAATTGGAATGAGTTGATCAAATTGATGGTCAATACAGAAGACGATATGTTCTCAAAGAAAATCGAACACTTTTTACATGCGTTCAAATACGAACGTAACCTCCAACTTGTCGATATTAAATTACGTGCTGTTCTTGATTATATTGAACATGCTTGTACGCAACTCGAGACGGAGAACCCATTACACTCTCCCGCTTTTATGATGCAACAAGAGCCTGTTCCTTATTTATAGACGTTCTTAACAACAGGCATCCAGCGCCGTCTCGGTGCCTGTTGTTTTTTGTTTGAACATGTCGCTATTTTTCAAAATTTGTACCTTCTCACATCACAATGAAGAACATATGGTAGGTGGATGAAATGACAGAAGTGGTGCAAGCGTTACGCAAGGGCACTCGATTTGTACGCAACATGCGCGATTTCTCGCCTAATAGGCACGCGGAGTTGCCTGGCGCAGTACCCACAGTTCCACATAAACATACGCGAGACTCCAGTTATTTTAATAAAACATAGCTATGAACGCGAGCGTAGCCTTTTTCACAACCCATGGATGAAAAAGGTTAACGCGGGCTCAAATTCCGAGCAAAGTGTTACGGAGACAGATGACGGAGACTCCCGTGGGACAGCTAAACTATACCCTATAGAATGGACACTACTATAGCGACCAAAAGTTGGTATTTTATACTATAATTGGCTCATCACCATAACCTGTGGTTGATAT
>JBOFGC010000001.1:0-4194 GCA_051648945.1 Bacilli bacterium | reverse complement strand
TACGCAATTTTATCGCTATAGTTTCTCTCAGAATGGAAATCACGACCTAAGAACACTTGACCTTGTGGTGTGCCAAACTGGATTGGACCAAGCTTATCGCTCATACCGAATTCTGTAACCATGCGTCGCGCTATTCCTGTCGCACGTTGGAAGTCATTGTGCGCGCCCGTACTCACTTCGCCAAACACAATTTCCTCTGCAACACGCCCACCAAGAAGGCCGACAATTTTATCAAGTAATTCTGGTTTTGTCATAAAGTAACGATCTTCTTTTGGAAGCATAACCGCATATCCACCGGCTTGACCACGTGGGACGATTGTTACTTTATGAACCATATCTGCATCGCTTAACAATGAACCAATTACCGTATGTCCTGATTCATGCCATGCGACAATATTACGTTCTTTTTGTGAGATTACACGTGATTTTTTTGCAGGTCCTGCAATTACACGGTCTGTTGCCTCATCAATATCTGACATTTGAATTTTCTTCTTACCTTGACGCGCTGCTACTAAAGCAGATTCGTTCAGTAAGTTTTCTAAATCCGCTCCAGAGAATCCTGGTGTACGTGCAGCAATCGCTTTTAAATCAACTGTAGCATCTAAAGGTTTGTTGCGTGCATGTACTTTTAATACTTCTTCGCGTCCTTTAACATCCGGACGGTCTACTGTAATTTGACGGTCAAAACGACCTGGACGTAACAATGCAGGGTCAAGAACATCCGCACGGTTCGTCGCAGCAATAATGATAACACTATCGTTCACACCGAAGCCATCCATCTCAACAAGGAGTTGGTTTAATGTTTGTTCACGCTCATCGTGACCACCACCAAGACCCGCACCACGTTGACGACCTACAGCATCGATTTCGTCAATAAATATAATTGAAGGTGAATTCTTTTTCGCATTTTCGAATAAATCACGCACGCGTGAAGCACCAACACCGACAAACATCTCAACAAAGTCTGAGCCTGAGATTGAGAAGAACGGTACTCCCGCTTCTCCTGCTACCGCACGTGCTAGTAATGTTTTACCTGTTCCTGGAGGTCCAACTAAAAGAACACCTTTAGGAATACGTGCACCCATATCTGAGAATCTTCGAGGATCTTTTAAGAAATCAACAATTTCTACAAGTTCCGCTTTTTCTTCGTCAGCTCCTGCTACGTCTTTAAAACGAACTTTTTTCTTCTCGTCGTTATAAAGTTTTGCTTTGCTTTTACCGAAATTCATCACACGGCTTCCGCCACCTTGTGCCTGATTCATAAGGAAAAAGAACAGAACAACAATGATAACGAAGGGAATGATTGACGATAAGAATTGCAACAGATAGCTCGGTTGCTCTTCCTCAACAAATAAGAAATCCACATCTTTTGATTGTGCAATTTTAATGACTTGGTCCTCGACCATATCATTTAGTGGTAAAGTTGACACGTAATTCTCTTCATTTTTCGGTTGTCCCTTTACAACGGCAGTCACTTTCTGAACACCATTTGAAGGTTGTAACGTCATTTTTTCGATTTTACCGTCTTTTAAATATTCAATCAGTTGGTCTGTTGTTAATTTATTCTGTTTATCTGTACCACTAACAAGACTTACTACAGCAATAACAACTAAAATTATGAGTAAATACAAAAATGAATTTCTAAAAAATCTACCCATACACTTACCTCCTCTCGCTACAAATCAGCTAAATAAAATAGTACCACATTTCTTTCATTCTATTCAACAAAAGCCCATGTTTGTTTATTTTGTGTAAACTTCAGGTTTCAATACACCTACATAAGGTAAGTTACGATAGCGCTCAGCGTAATCTAAACCATAACCTACAATAAATGCATCTGGTACCATGAACCCAACATAATCAGCTTCAAGGTTCACTTTACGACCTGATGGCTTGTCAAATAGCGTAATAATTTTAATGCTCTTTGCTTTTCGATATTTAAATAAATCAACTAGGTAGCTTAATGTTAGCCCAGTATCAATTATATCTTCAACAATGATGACATCTCTTCCTTCTAAAGAAGTATTTAAATCTTTAATGATTTTAACTTCACCAGAGGAGACTGTTGATTTTCCATAACTTGAAACGTCCATAAAGTCCATTTCGATATGCGTATCTATTTTACGCACTAAGTCAGCCATAAAAAGGACAGAACCTTTTAATATACAAATTGCTAGTGGATTTTTATCATTGTAGTCATTTGTTAATTCTACACCTAGTTGTTCGATACGTTCTGCAATTTCTTGTTCACTAATTAACACTTTTTCAATATCGTGATGCATACTAAAAATCCTCCTAAAACTTTTCTAAATATAAGAGAGAAGCCACATGTTTGTTTTTGACTGCTCTTTACTGCTACATTTCATTAATCCAGGAACCCAAATAATTTCGTTTTCTTCATTCAGAATAACGGGCCATTGACACCTTAATTCCTGTGGTATTTTATGTTCTAAAAAGAGCTTTTTCACCTTTTTATGCCCACCTAAACCTCTAATTCGCACTTTATCTCCTGGTTCAAAGGAACGGACAGTAAGCATAAGTTCCGTTGATGGCATCACCCATTGATTCGCTGCAACATCCTCATCGTACCACTTTTGCACAACAATCGTTTTCTCGTTTGGCAACAGATAACGTCCTTCTCTTTGAATATACACTATATATGGTGATTTCTCACAATAGTTTGATTCAATATAACACTGATCGAACCTTTTTTTAAAAACAGCTGGCTCATTGAGTGAAAATTGGAGTTGTGGTATCGGTTGATGGAGCATACGATACATTTCACCTAGTTGATAATTCGATACGTTTTGTCCATTCATCATTTGCTCTGAATATGTACGTAACGTGCGATATTGCATACTAGGATGCAATGCTTTCCACATCTCAATCTGAATTTTCCCCTCGTCTGTTGTGACTGATTGAAGATAGTGATTCGTCATTTCCTGTAGAAAGTTTTCGTCACGTTCAATTTGTTCTCCTAATTGTAAACTATGTTCAATGCTTCTTGGATTATAGTCCATAATATGCGGAATCAAATGTTTACGAATATGATTTCTTGTGTAGTATAATTTCTGATTGGATGCATCTTCACGAAACGGAATATCTTCTGTGTCTGCGTATGCATACAATTCAGTTTTTTTTACACACAAAAATGGGCGAATAAGCATATAGGTATTGTCTCGAAGTAAGCGCGGACGAATTCCAATTAATCCCGCTGTTGTCGTTCCTCGCATATAGCGAAAAAGCTGCGTTTCGATTTGATCAACGCCGTGATGTGCTGTTAAAATTGCATCTAATTTTTTCTCCTTTGCTACATCATTGAAAAAATTATAACGCGCATTACGTGCAACATCTTGTACATTTTGTTTTACCTGTTGTGCTATCGCTCCGATATTGAGTGATTTCGAAATACAGTGAACACCATACTTCGATGCCTGGAGTTGCACAAACTCTTCGTCATCTTTTGCTTCAATTCTCAATTGATGGTTCATATGTACGACAATCACTTCTAATTCAAAATGTCTCGCGTACTTACACATAAAGTGAAGTAACACACAAGAATCTACACCACCAGATACTGCAACGCCAATGCGTCTTATGTCGCGAAACAATTGCTTTTCTTCAATATAATCGAGTACCTTTTGTTCCATGTCATTATGTACCTTTTCAGTCTCATACTTTCCAAACTATATTACATAATTCTATCACATGCTTCTCAATATACAAAATGAAGTTTATTACATTTTCCAAAACGTTAGAACAAAAAGATGACAATTGTACAACATAAAATTGTCACACTCAGACAAAGTACAATCTTATCTTTTGGGTAACGTGCTACGATCGATGTATTTTGCCTTTGTTCCCTTTTCTCTATACCTTTTAGCATCCACTGATAATTGTTTGGTTCTACAAGTAAATGTTCCATCGTCGCTTTCGTCGTAGTAAATGTGCCCATCAGCATGCCATCTACTGTTTTTCTCATCCCATCAAAGCCACTTTGGCACGCGACCGATTGTCGTATTTGAGCAATTGTCGTAAACTGCGCAAATTTGGCACTCCCTTCGACGAGGTGAACAATTATCATTCCTATCGAAAAAAGATCATAACTTGCTTCTGCAGACCGTAGTCCAACTTTCCAATAGCCTCTGTCATAGCGTTCTGTATATTCCTTTATTACCCGACCAAACTGTGTAA